>JAHDEF010000133.1 GCA_020628975.1 Aquimarina sp.
ATCGCATGACGACTATAAAATCCCGCAAAACCTGTATTTTGATTTCTTAAGGTTTGCTCTGTTACAGACACGGTATTGGCATTCGATCCAAGTTCTATGGAAAAGAAATCATCACCTGAGTGCTCTTTTGATTTTACATTTATATTACCTGCCGCGTAATCACCATAAAATTTTGAAGAGAATGTTTTACTTACTGCAATATTTTGAATAATATCTGATGAAAATAAATCTAAATCAATATTCTTTTTTTCAATATCATTTGATGGTAATGGCAAACCATTTAGCGTGGTACTAAGATAACGATCTCCCAATCCTCTAACGTAAACTTGACTTCCTCCAGATGATTTTTTTGATATACCCGCTAATTTACTTACTGCACCTGCTGCATCACTTACCCCTTTTTTAGCCAACTCTTCAGAGCCAATAGCTTCTACAATAACATCAGCTTTCTTTTGTTGAGTTAATAAAGCTTTCTCACTTTCCTTGACACTAGTAGTAGCGGTCACCACAACAGTTTCTAAACTTGCTGCAGAAAGCCCTAAAGTTTCAGAAATAGTGGTTACTTGACCATCAGAAATGACAACTCCGGTAACTCTTTTTGTTTCGTAACCTACAAAACTAATACCTACGGTGTAAGTACCAGGTTCGATATTGGAGATGGTAAACGTACCGTCCATATCGGTATTGGTTCCTTTTGTGGTACCTTCGATATAAACATCAGCAAATGGTAAAGGTTCTCCTGCCAATTCGCTATCAAGAACTACACCTGACAATTCACCTGTCTGCGCCATTGCGCAGTAGCTGATAATAACACTAAAAAAAAGTATAACTTTCTTCATTACTTGATTTAATTAATTTCTGTTTCAATTCGGTGGCAAAGAAACCATTCGAATGTTAAGAGTATATTAAACCAGAGTTAATGTTACATCATAATAATTATAGAAAGTTAGGTTTTTGTTAGGCTAAAGAAGCTAATAACACCTTGTAAAAGAGAGACTATTAACATTGTTATAATGTAGGGTCGTTATATGAAAGCTACATTTAACACAGGCTTAAAGATTTTGTTGGTTTAAGCACATACACAAACATTACTTTTAACAGCATTAATTAGCAAGATTCACTATAATAATACTTGCTGTTTTCAATTCAAATAAAGGCTGTTGATTTTTATCAATGGCCTTTTATATTTTCAATAAATTGATCTAAGTTCAATAAGCGCTGCGCTAGCCAAGTATTTAAATAATTCAAGTGATCTTTTGTACTAAGTTTATCTTCCCAAAGTATAGCTTCACGTTTGTAAATCAGGTGGTTGTTAAATGTGTTGTATCGTTTTTCAATAAGTTGTTTAACATGTGTATCGCTAAACTCATGTGTTCTTAAATGTTCCCAACGTGAAACTAGTCGCTCGTTAAAATTATTAGGGTTTACACTAATCAGGCGATCAAAGAGACCGTTACTTAAAATATCTTTATTACTAGCAATGCGTTGCCCGTCAATTAAAGTGCCTAAAACACCATCTAAATCCCATGGCACAAAGAAAAAAGGGGAGGTGTCGTCATACCGAGCTAAGTAGTAATTTTTACCCATGTTATCGGCGGCGCCAAGCATATTGATAAATAAGAAATAATCGATGGCGTTTTCCAAATTTACATAAGTGTCAATTTTATTCTTAAATGTGTCGTTATCACTTTTTATTACAAAATCAACAAAAGTATAAAGGGTATCCCAACGATAGGTGTAATCAATAACAGGGTATTTCATTTCGAAACCTGCCCAATGCGGAAAAATATTTCTTGGTTTTGGTGCCTTCTGAAATGCTGGTCCGCCATCGTAGCTCGATGCTTTAAAAAGCGTTCCTAAAATACTATCGTTATCATTTTTCTTAAGGCGCAGTAGTTTTCTGTCAACCTTTTCAGTAAGTGTATATAAGCCTTTATAAGATTCATTTAAAAATACCTCTACATAATTTAAATCAATACTGCTTTTTGCTTTTGGGGCTTTTAGGATATAATGAGGTTGGTGAATTTTTTTCCAAAGTTTTAAAGCGGTGTACGAGCGTAAGCGTAGCGGTTCATCGTAAATTCCGTCTAAAATCCAATCATCGTCTTTTCGTAAGCCTGTAAATTTGATTTTCGCCTTTGTGGTGGCTTTGTCATCTTGCCACAAGTCCAAGTCGTATGATTTTTTAGGAAAAGATAGCGAGGTGTTTCCACGTAGTTCAATGCCTATTGGGGTTTCCACCTGTTTTTTTGAATCGTAATAGGACAATCTTGCCATTCTTTTAGAGGCATCGATAATACTATCATCAGCAGTAATTTTGATAATAGGAAGTTTTGTGATGTAAAGCCGATAACCAGCAGCATTGGTATATTCTTTAGTATAAAGCAAGCTATCACAAGAAATAGTGAAAGGATATTGATTTTCAAAATTGATACTTACTTGCGAAGCTATTTTTTGTATAGAATCTGATAATTTTAAATGATATATAATCCACTTACGAGAATGGTCAATGCCATAACTTTTTTCTGTTGGAATAATGGTTTGCGAATATCCTGTAAAGCAGTAAAATACAGCAAAGCATGTAATAACAAACCTCATGTTTTTTTTGGAAGCATAAAAAGACAACATAGGCGTATATTAATATTTATGTTTTTGTACAATATTTCATCAAAAATATGGGTAATTTGACAAAGCAATTGCTCCATTTAGTAATTATATCATTTGGGCTAACATTAAAAGATGAACAGATTTAGAATACAGCGTAATTTTTTTTTGTTTTTATCAGGATGCTTTTTTTCTAGCGCCTTATCAGCTCAAAAAATTAATTCAGTAAAGTCATTAGAAACAAGTGTGCCCCTAGTAGTTGGTGTTGTTGTCGATCAGATGCGATACGATTATCTTACGCGCTTTTATGCAAAATATAGCGAAGGAGGATTTAAAAGATTGGTAAATCAAGGCTTTTTGTGCAAGAATGCGCATTTCAATTATATCCCTACCAAAACGGCACCAGGTCATGCTACAATTGCTACGGGAGCTAACCCTAGTCAACATGGTATTTTAGGCAATCAATGGTTTAATAAGCTTACTAGTGAAATTCAATATTGTGTGGCAGATGCTACCGTAAATGCAGTAGGTACAAGTAGTACTATAGGGAAAAAATCACCTAAATTCTTACAGCTGACAACTGTTGCCGATCAAAATAAGCTACATACGCAGTTTAAAGGTAAAACGATTAGTATCAGTTTAAAAGATCGAGCAGCCATACTTTCTGGTGGGCATTTGGCTGATGCGGCTTATTGGTTTCGTGGTGGTGTGCAAGGGGCTTGGATTTCTTCTTCATTCTATATGAAAAATTTACCTTCTTGGGTCGCAAACTACAATGAAAAAGATCTAATAACAGCTTATTTTAAAGAATGGAATACGCTTTATCCGATCAACTCGTATACCGAAAGTGGCGCAGACGATTCGGAGTATGAAGAAAGCTTTGAAGGAAAAACTTCCCCTACTTTTCCTTACGATCTTAATAGTTTAAAATCGAGTAATAATCAATTTGATATTTTAGAATTCACCCCTTACGGAAATTCGATTACCACTGATTTTTCTATTGAAGCTTTGAAAAAAGAGCAATTAGGAAAAGACGCCCTTACCGACTTTTTGCTAATTAGTTACTCTAGCACAGATTTTGTTGGGCATAAATTCGGAGTAAATTCTAAAGAAATTGAAGACACCTACGTGCGACTAGATAAGGAAATCGAGCGCTTGCTAAAAGAATTAGACATGCAGGTTGGCAAGGGAAAATACACTTTATACTTAACGGCCGATCATGGCGCCACTCAAGTACCACAGTTTTTAAAACATAAAAAAATTCCTGCGGGTTATTTTGGTGAAGCTAATTTAAAACCCAACTTAGAAGTGTATCTGAGAGAAAAATATGCCATTGATAACGGGATACGAAAAATTTTAGATCATCAAATCTATTTAAATGAAGCTGTTTTTGAAGGCAAGAAAATGGATTTAGTGAAAGTCAGAAATGAATTAGCAGCAGTAGTCAGAAATCAGCCCGATATACAGTCAGTCTATACACGAGATCAATTTTTGAACAATGAATATACATCGGGAGATGCAGCATTGCTTCAAAATGGTTTTCATCAAATTCGCAGCGGAGATATTTTCTTTGAATTACTTCCGCTAACCATAAACTATAGCATTAAAGGAACCACCCACGGGAGTGGTTATAATTACGATACCCATGTACCGCTTATTTTTTATGGAAAAGATATTAAAAAGGGAACTACAAGCAGACTGATAGATATGACGCAAGTGGCGCCTACTATAGCATCGTTGTTAGGTATTGCTTTCCCCAGTGGATCGTCGAAAAAGGTAATTCAAGGGGTTGTGAACGATTAATGAAAATTCAAAATTATTTCCATTTGATACCACAGCCCATACTAGGTTTTTGATCTTCAGATACAGGTGTTCCCAATAATAATGCATCTAATGCAGAAATTAAGTCTTGCCCCGAAGCCGCACCCATATTCGGGCGTGTTTCATCAAATCGTCCACGATAAGCACATTTTAATTCCCCGTCAAAAACATAAAAATCAGGAGTACATTCCGCTTTATAAGCTTTAGCTACTTCTTGCGTAGCATCATATAAATAAGGAAATGAATAACCCTCTTTTTGAGCCACTTTAGTCATTAATGCGGGGGAGTCTTCAGGATATTTTTCGATATCGTTACTACTTATAGCTATAAACTGAACTCCTTTGTTTTGATAGGTATTGGCAATATCAACCAGTTTTGAGTTTACATGATGCACATAAGGGCAATGGTTGCATATGAAAACAATAACTGTAGCGATGTCCGATTTTAATTCTTGAAGTGCTAAATACTCATTAGAAACAGTGTCTAATAGCTTAAAATCTGGAGCTTTTTCTCCTAACTCCATCATACTCGAATAAGTAAGTGCCATAATTATGTTTTTTTATCGAAAATACAGTAAAGCTTTAATCTATAATGTTAAAAATAGGGTAAAAGGGATCAAGCTGAATACTTATGGAAC
>JAHDEF010000134.1 GCA_020628975.1 Aquimarina sp.
GAAGCTAATTCTTCCTTTCGTATGGTTGCTAAAAAACCAAGCCTACCTGTATTGATTCCTACTATAGGAATTCCTAAATCTCGAACATAGGTAATACTTCTTAAAATAGTACCATCGCCACCAATACTAAAAAACAGTTCGTAAGAAGTATCTAATTCTTTAAAAGTGCTGAAATACGAATAGTCCTTTTTTATACTATCGTGTTTTTGAATGATGCTAAGAAATTGTTTTTCTATAACTACTTCTACGGAGTGTTCATCCAGTAAATCGAGTAATTGCTGAATGTACTTTCCCGAATTTTCATGGTAAAACTGCCCATAAATACCAACCTTCATACACACCTATTATTTGAGTAAATATTGCTTTGCTTAAGGTATCGAAATTGAGGAAAATTATTTAGAAAACCATAGGCTTTCCGAAATAATCGATTTAAATATTTAAATATCGATCAAAGTAACGCGAACGCTCTTTCAAATTGTTTAAAAACACATCGTCGTAGTGATCTGAAATGATATCGTAACCGTATCTTCGAAAAGTTTGAACTATGGCATTAAAGTCGCCATCGCCCATTTTTATAGTGGTTTGCACCATGTCATTTTCAAAATTAGATACCACTTAACACTTTAGTATTATTCGATTCAATAATTTGACACACCTCGCTAAACGAATGATCTACACGCCCTTTGGCTACCACAATAATATTACCATGTTCGTTCATAAAGGGCATATCGCTAAAGTAAGCTAACAGATGATTCAGTTCTAAATATCCTAAATATTCCCCTTTATTTTGTGAAAGTATAGGTAGCATATTTGCATCGTATCTACCCATTAATTCCATTACTTCCTGCTCGTTCATATCCTCCTTACCGTAGAACTGTTCTAAATCTAGCCCTAGGGATTGTATCGTTACATCGCTGTTCATACCATCAATGTCGTATGCCGCTAAACAACCAATGTAATTTTCATTATCAACTACAGGAATATGTGTTACTAAAAATTCTTTAAAAACCTCTTGCGCATCTTCTATTTTAGAGTGAAATGATAAAGGCTGTATGTCGTTGACTAATTCTAAGTTCATTTTATTCAAAATTGAAGTTCGGCTGCAAATTGTTTGTATTTTTGGAATCTCAAATTTAGATGCTGTTTAAATGACTAAACTTAGTGTAAATATAAATAAAATTGCCACGCTACGTAATGCCCGAGGTGGTAACATGCCCAATGTTGTTCAGGTAGCTAAGGATATTGAGCGCTTTGGCGGACAAGGTATTACCGTCCACCCAAGACCTGACGAAAGACACATTCGCTATCAAGACGCTAGAGATTTAAGTAAAATAGTTACCACGGAATTTAATATAGAAGGCAATCCTATACCTAAATTTATTGATTTGGTGTTAGAAACAAAACCACACCAAGTGACTTTAGTTCCTGATGCTATTACCAATATTACCAGTGATGCTGGCTGGGACACTATAAAACATAAAGACTTTTTGAAAGAAGTTATTTCAGAATTCAAAAATAATGGCATTCGCACTTCTATATTTGTAGATCCTGTACCTAAAATGATTGAAGGTGCTAAAGAAACGGGGACTGATCGCATTGAATTATATACCGAAGCATACGCCAAAGGTTTTGAGGATGGTACAAAAGAAACGTCAATACAACCTTATATCAAAGCTGCGGAAATTGCGTTAAAAAATGAGCTAGGCATAAATGCTGGTCACGATTTGTCACTAGACAACATCGCATTTTTCAGTAGTCATATTCCCGGTCTTCTTGAAGTTTCTATTGGCCATGCACTTATTTGTGAATCTTTGTATTTAGGTTTGGAAAATGTCGTGCAAATGTATTTAAGGAAGCTTATTTAGGCTGTTGGCTGTTGGCTGTTGGCTGTTGGCTAAATTTATTTTAAATACCATAGTTTTAAACATTATCAATTATTTTCTTTTTTACCAAAAGCTAATTGCTAAAGGCTAAAGTCTAAAAGCTTTATTTATGAAACTACACTCCATCATACTAGGCGAAGGCCAACCTTTTGTTATTCTTCACGGATTTTTAGGAATGAGTGACAATTGGAAAACTTTAGGCAAAAAATTTAGCGAAGCAGGATACCAAGTGCATTTAGTAGATCAACGAAATCATGGTAGAAGTCCGCATAGCAATGACTTTTCTTATACCTTTATGAGTAACGATCTGTTACACTATTGCGAAGAACATCATTTGGAAAATATTATTTTACTAGGACATTCTATGGGTGGAAAAACAGCTATGGAATTTTCTTGCAATTATCCCAATAAGGTTTCAAAATTAATAATTGCTGACATCGCTCCTAAATATTACCCCCTACATCACCAAGACATTTTAGATAGTCTTCAGGCCTTAGATTTTGAACGCATAAATTCAAGAAGTGCTGCCGACGCTATACTTTCTGAATATATTAAAGACCTAGGAACACGCATGTTTCTTCTAAAGAATTTATACCGAAAAGAGGGCAATCATTTTGGACTACGCATCAATCTTGAAGTTCTTAATGAAAAAGTAATTGAAATTGGGCGCGCTTTAGAAGCTTCAAAACAATTCACTAAGCCTACATTGTTTTTGCGAGGTGACAAATCTAACTACATTAAAAACACAGACATAAACACTATCAAAAATCAGTTCTTATTAGCTGAAATTGAAACCGTTTCCAATAGTGGACATTGGTTACATGCTGAAAACCCAAAAGAATTTTACGATAAAACGATTATTTTTTTAGAAAAATAACTTATTTTTAATATTATACTTAATTTTTTGAGTAATCATCAAAATTAAGTTAATTTTACTTTAATAATTAAACTACTAAATTTTATGAAGAAGCTTATCCTATTAGCTGCATGCGCATTTGGTTCGTATGCCTGCTACGCTGGTGGATACCGTGTGAGTGCTCAAGGACAACGTGCTTTAGCTATGGGTCATACTGGGGTTGCCGTTGTAAATTCTGCCGAATTGGCCTTTTTTAATCCCTCTGGATTAGTTTACTTAGAAAATAAATTAAACATAAGTGCTGGTGTTACAGGTGTTATTTCTAATACGAGATACCAAAACTTAGATACAAGACAAAGTGCCGAGACCGAAAATATTTTAAGTACGCCATTTAACTTTTACGCTACTTATAAAATTAATGACTGGTTAAGTGCTGGTATTGCCATTTACACTCCTTATGGTAGTAGAGTTGAATATGAAGATAATTGGGCTGGTGGCGATTTGGTAAATAATATTGATTTAAAATCAATTTATTTCAACCCTGTCATTGGTATTAAACTTCACGAAAACTTTAGTATTGGAGGGGGACCTATATATGTGAATGGAGGTGTTGAATTTAATAGAAACTTAAACCGTGAGCAAATTCCTTCTGAATCGCCAGCAAATGTTAGCATTGAAGCCAAGGGGGTTTCCGCTTGGGGATGGGTTGCTTCGGCTACCTTTAAACCTAGTGATGCCGTTACCTTAGGGGTAAGTTACCGTAGTAAAATTGACATCGAAGCTGAAGATGGAGATGTTTCTTTTGAAAACATCACGCTTCCAGCAACGCAATTCGACGCCACATTACCTTTACCTGCTGAATTGACTTTTGGTTTTTCTGTTCAAGCCACTGAAAAATTATTATTAGCAACTGAATTTAATCGTGCTTATTGGGGTGTGTACAACGAATTATCAATTGATTTTTCTAACCCTAATGTTCCTGATTCAAGAAATGCCAGAGACTATAAAAACGCAACTATTTGGCGTATTGGGGCAGAGTATAATTTAAATGAAAAGATCGATTTACGTGCCGGTTACTATTTTGACGAATCCCCAGTACAGTCTGGTCGTTTTGCACCCGAAACTCCAAGAAATGACTCGCATGGTTTTACTACAGGTTTATCTTATAACGTAACAACAAAATTGGCTATCGATGCATCATTTGTTTACTTATATTTTGAAGAAATCGATGAAAGCTACATCAACACCTTTAGACCCGATGTACCTGCCTTCGAAGGTACTTACAAGTCTAATGCTTACTTATTTGGGTTAGGATTAACCTATAAACTTTAATTTTTGATGGTTATGAAATATTTCACCTATAAACATATTGCATTCATAGCAGCAGGACTAAGTTTAGTTGCTTGTGAACCCGAATTTGATACCGATTTAGAAGATTCTTCCGTTGTAACACGAAGTTCAGGAACAGCTGATTTTTCAAACTATGTAGCTGTCGGAAATTCACTAACCGCAGGATTTGCTGATAATGCATTATATATCGACGGACAACAAAATTCATTCGCTAACTTATTAGCTACGCAAATGCAGGCAGCTGGAGGCGGAAATTTTAGAGTTCCTTTTATGTCCGATAATATTGGTGGTTTTGTAGATATACCTACACAAGGACCACGTTTAGTTTTTGATGCTGCTAATGGAGTTCCTGTCCCATTAGACGCTGAATCTACGACGAGTATCGCTACAAAACTAGAAGGTAGCTTTAATAATATGGGAATCCCCGGAGCTAAAAGTTTTCACTTATTTGCCCCTTCTTATGGAAACCCGGCTGGTTTAATCGCTGATCCTGCAACTGCAAACCCGTATTTTGTTAGAATAGCTTCATCACCAACCGTTACTTGGATTGAAGATATTTTAACACAAGAACCCACTTTCTTTAGTTATTGGTTAGGAAATAATGACATATTGGGCTTTGCCACTAGTGGTGGAGACGGAAGTGAAGCTATTACACCTACAGAAATGTTTACACAAGCTGTTCAAGGAGGCTTAGCGCAATTATCGGCCATGGGTACGCGTTCAGGTATTGTTGCTAATATTCCAGACATTAATACAATTCCATTTTTTACCACGGTGCCAAATAATGCTTTAGTGCTAAATGCTGAACAAGCAGCCAACTTGACAGGATTTTTTCAAGCTTATGCTCGTATAGTATCAGGGGGTATACAATTAGCAGGTGCCCCTAAAGAGCAGGCAGATGCTCTAGCGAGTCAATACGCCTTCACATTTAATCCAGGACCTAACAGGTTTATTATCCAAGT
>JAHDEF010000135.1 GCA_020628975.1 Aquimarina sp.
ATTAGCTCTGAATTTTTCATAGGCTGCATTTCCTTCTAAAGACCAATTTCCCCATTGGTGATTGAACAAAGCAGTGACTCCTCGTACATATCTTTCTAAGCCTAACAGATCTGATGCTCTTTCGTGTTCAACCCCAGAAAAGCGATCTAAATTACCGTCGCGTTGCGGAATTATTAAACTTTTGAAACCTACTGTGGTAGGACTATCTTCTTGATAATTGGCAATAATATCTATTGTTGTTTGGCTAGCTACTTTATAACGAAACGCAGTTCTAACAGCAAAGGTATTTGTACTATTGAAATCGTCACCTTCTCCGATATTCTCAATATAACCTTCTCTAAATTGATGCATTCCACTTACTCTAAAAAATAGCTTGTCATTTACAATAGGCGTGTTGAAGTAAGCGTTTATAAATTTTTCGTTAAAATTACCTACACCCAACGTAACTTTACCTGAGGTATTATTTTGAGCTTTGTTTTGAATTAGTTGAATTCCGCCAGCTTGTGTTCCTTTACCATATTTGGCAATTTGTGGGCCTTTAGTAACTTCTAGTCTTTCTGCATCAAAAACAGATCTTAATGAACCCCCTGGTTTGCTTTTAAAAACCCCATCTACAAAAACAGAGACTCTAGAATTCGCGGAAGGTGTAATTGTTTCATCCGTAATACCACGAACAGCATAGTTTGGTAAATTTGCGGTTTGTGCATAAATTTCTAATCCTGGCACAAAATCAGCGGCTAACTCAAAATCGGTAATTTGATTCTGCTCTAAAAAATCTTCCGACAAAACCGTAACCACTTCCGAAGCGTTTTCAATCTTCTTTTTGGCTATTACTACTTCAGCCAACTGTCCTTGCGCATTTTTTAAAACAATTATTGGTGTTTGTTTCAATTGCTTCGCAGAATAATTAATAGATTTAAAAGCAATGTGTGAAAACTTAAGAACACTTCCTTCAATAGCTTTTAATTCTATTTCAAAATTTCCTGATGCATCTGTAGTCGTTCCATTATTGGAATTTAATTCATCGATATTTACTTCTGAAATAGGAAGATCAAACTCATCGACTACTTTAGCTTTTAATGTTATTGTACTTTGTGAATAAGCACACAATGAAAAAATAAGTAATAAAAAAAAGTAGAGTTGTTTCATTTGACTATGTATGTAATATCAAACTTTGGCTAGTTTGTCTTTTATTTTGTCAAGACACAAATTATTAATGCTTCCTGCATGGGTGTGCTTTACATTTTTAACGGGTTTATAATTCCCCGCTTCGATATCTAAACCTATTTTTACATACGCATCGCGAAATGTCATTCCTTCTTGTACCAATCCGTTTAAAGTATCGACACTAAATAGATAATCGTATTTATCATCTTCAAGAATATCGGTGTTGACATTTACATTTTTCAAGGCATAAATTGCCAATTCTAAACAGGCTTTTAAGTCTTGAATGGCAGGAACAATTCCTTCTTTCAATAATTGAAGATCGCGGTGATAACCACTTGGTAAATTATTAGTTAACAAAGAAAGTTCGTAGGGTAAAGATTGAATTCTATTACATTTCCCACGAATTAATTCAAAAACATCTGGATTTTTTTTATGAGGCATAATACTCGATCCTGTCGTAAATTCAGAAGGAATGCTCATAAAACCAAAATTTTGACTCATGTATAAACATACATCCATAGCCAACTTTGATAAGGTTGCAGCTACAGAACTCATCGCAAAAGAAACTGACTTTTCAGATTTTCCACGACTCATTTGTGCGGCAACTACATTGTATTTCATTGTTTCAAATCCAAGTTCGGTAGTTGTAAATTCTCGGTCTATAGGAAATGAACTTCCATAACCAGCCGCACTACCTAATGGATTTTGATCGACTACTTTAGACGCTGCATTTACAAAATATAAATCATCAATTAAGCTTTCTGCGTAAGCTGAAAACCATAATCCAAATGAACTTGGCATAGCAATTTGTAAGTGCGTATAGCCTGGTAACAAATGTGCTTTGTAGATATCAGCAGCATTGAGTAATACCTCGCATAGTTCTTTCGTGCTTGATTTAATTTGCGCTAGTTCATCTTTTAAATACAAATGCATAGCCGTAAGCACTTGGTCATTTCTTGACCTTGCCGTATGAATACGCTTTCCGGCATCGCCAATACGCTGAGTAAGTTCAAATTCTATTTTCGAATGTACATCTTCAAACTCTTCCCCAATAGTAAATATACCAGCTTCAATTTCTAAAGCTAATTCTGCTAATGCTTTTTCAATCCCCTGAATATCTTCTTTAGAAAGTAAACCTACTTTATGCAACATTTTACCGTGAGCCAAAGTGGCTAGTACATCGTATTTTGCAATAACTAAATCTAAAACACGATCGTTTCCTACGGTAAATAAGTCTATTTTTTTATCTGTTGGTAAACCTTTACTCCAAAGTTTCATATGAATGGGTTTGTTGAAATTAGAAAATTAATCCATTAAAACATTTATACGCTGTCTCAATTTACGCATATATTCTTCTTCTAACCACGAACGGTAATTTTTCGTACTGTTACTTATACAATATGAATACATGCGAATACGGTATTCTACATCTTCTACCAATAATTTTGATAGAATTCGAGCGTCAAAAACATCTTCACTATTTTCAACACACATTTGTGCGTGCTGTTCGATAGAGCGTTCTAATAATAATTTTGACTTTTCGCCATTATTCACGATTTCGTCATACTCTTTTTTGACATCAAAAGTGATATTTTCAGAGTTCTTGAATTTCTCACGAACATCATCGGGCATAATATATTTAAACTGGCGCTCAATTTCTTCGTCGCTAACTAAATTCTCTAAATAATAATCAGGTGATCTAAATATACGCTGCCAATCGATATCTGAATTCCACAGTCCTAAACGCGCGGCATTATTTCCTAAATCAATTACATTAAAGTATTTTTTATGAGGAAGGGAACGCGATCCACGCCCAATCATTTGAAAATACAACGTGAGTGATTTTGTGGCTCTATTTAAAATAATTACTTCAATAGTAGGCTCATCGAAACCTGTGGTTAAAATTCCTACAGATGATAAAATAGCATCAGGAGTTTCTTTAAACCATGTTAAAATTCCTTGACGTTCTTGCTTGCTATTGGTATTATCTAAATGCCTTACAGGAAGGCCTGCAGCCCTAAAGGTTTCATATACTTGTAATGAAGTATTAATACCGTTATTGAAAATTAAAGTTTTTTTACCCTTTGCTTTTTGTTCGTAAGCAAAAAGTAGTTTTTCTTGCATAAAGGCATTAGAATATAATTCTTCAGATGATTTTACGGTATAATCACCATTTATTCCAATTTTCAAAGTACTTAAACCTACATCGAAACTATAAGTAACAGCATTAGCTAAGAATCCCATTTCAATCAAATTAGAAATAGGTTGCCCGCAGATTAATTCTTTATAACTATCCTTCATTGGCATTTTGATATTTGAACTTAAAGGGGTAGCAGTTACTCCTAAAATGAAACAGTTCTCAAAATGTCTAAATAATTTTCTGAAAGAATTATAATGCGCTTCATCAATAATCACTAAACCTAAGTTCGTAAAATCGACTTTTTCTTCATTTAATCGGTTGTTTAGTGTTTCAACCATGGCTACGAAACACTTGTATTCATCTTCGTTAGGTATTTCCTTTACCTTACTATTAATAACCATACTATTAACACCGAAACCTTTAAGCATACGCGATGTTTGATTACAAAGCTCAATACGGTGCGTTAATACTAATACATTTTTTTGATGCTCTTCAATATATCGGCGCACAATTTCAGAAAAAACCACCGTTTTTCCACCACCAGTAGGTAATTGATAACAAAAGTTATACCCTTGTGGCTTTGTGTTTATCTTATTGAAAATCTTATTTATATCTTCCTTTTGGTAAGGATATAATTCTAATGTTTTAAGTGCTTCCTCCGTCATTCGATTTTCGTACTTTCAAAAATTCAGGCTACAAAAATAAGACTTTATTTTAGGTTATTTAGTCGCGTTTTCTATTGCTTTAGAATTTTATTATGTATATATGTAGAGAATGATATGTATTCACCATTAAACCTATGCACTGAACCTTTAAATTAATTAGACAGCCAATCATTTTTAAAATATAAATAATTGCCTTGCAACGAAATTTTCAAAAAGTGCAGTTCTAATAATAAGACGAACAAATAGCTCGTTAGAAAAAAAAACAAAAAACGTTAAAGTGTTAAATTTAATAGACAAAGTGCCTTAAATTTTGTTTTATAGGTTTTTAGAATGTATATTTGTATAAATATTATTGTTATCTAATAAGCAGTAATTGATTGATTTTAAGTTAGAGTTAATGTTTTAATTTTAGATTAAGCCCCGAAATTAAAATGATTTGTGTTGAGAAAACGGAAAGCCTGTAAAGCTTTCCGTTTTTATTTGTACTTCTTTCATTAGTTAAGACAATAACTGTTTAAGACTTTTTATCGATTGTAAGCCCATTATTTCTATTGGCTATTTCCCAAGCTGTTAAAAAAATAAGTTGACTTCTTTTTTTTATAAGTTCGAAATCTAATTTATCAACGGTATCTGTAGGTTTATGATAATCTTCATGTAAACCGCTAAAAAAGAATATTACTGGAATTTTATTTTTTGCAAAATTATAATGATCACTCCTGTAAAAAATACGAAGTGGATCCGATGCTTCATCGTATTTATAGTCCAAAGTCAAGCCTACGTATTTGTCATTTATAGTCTCATTCAAATTATGTAGCTCAGTGCTTAGCTTTTCACTACCTACAAGGTAGATATACGCTGGATGATTTTCGTATTTTTTATCAACCCTACCAATCATATCGACATTTAAATTAGCCACCGTATTCTCTAACGGAAATATTGGGTTTTCAACATAAAATTTCGATCCATACAAACCTATTTCTTCCCCTGTTACATGTAAAAACAAACTGCTTCGCTTGCTACCGTATCCGTCTTTTTGGGCTTTTTGAAAGAGTTTT
>JAHDEF010000136.1 GCA_020628975.1 Aquimarina sp.
ACACAATTCAACTAAAAGGCGTTGGTTTTTACTTGTACGGTATTGTAAATCACAAGTGTTGGCCAATTCAATAGCCTGTATTAGAAAAGCTTGATTTGCTTTCTGTGCTTGGGTAGCGTATTGCTGTTTAATTTCGTCACTTACTTCTATTAAGTCAACGGTTTGCGTAGTTTGACAAACTAATAAATCTCTGAAGTGTGAGGCTAAACCAGCAATAAAGTGGTGCATATCAAAACCAGTGGCAATAATTTCATTCAATTGTAACAATAAATCTGGTATGTTACTTTCTAAAATGAAATCGGTAGCCTTAAAATAGGTTTCGTAATCAAGTATATTTAGATTTTCAGCTACTGCTTGTCTTGTTAAATTATTTCCACAATAACTGACTACTCTATCAAATGTTGAAAGTCCATCACGCATTGCTCCATCTGATTTTTGAGCAATCATTTGAAGCGCATCTTCTTCGTAAGTAATACCTTCTTTTTCGCAAATAAATTTTAAATGTTCACGAACATCAGCTACTGTAATTCTTTTGAAATCAAAAATTTGACATCGCGAAAGAATGGTAGGGATAATTTTATGCTTTTCGGTGGTGGCTAAAATGAAGATAGCGTGTTTGGGCGGTTCCTCTAATGTTTTTAAAAAAGCATTAAAGGCACTAGTAGAAAGCATGTGCACCTCATCAATAATAAATACTTTGTATTCCCCAACTTGTGGAGGAAAACGTACTTGATCTACTAATGATCGAATATCTTCTACAGAATTGTTTGATGCGGCATCGAGTTCAAAAATATTGAATGCAAAATCTTCATTTTCATTCGTAGCACCATCTAAACTATTTATTTTTTTTGCTAGAATTCGAGCACAACTAGTTTTACCAACCCCTCTAGGCCCTGTGAAAAGTAGTGCTTGTGCTAAATGGTTGTTGTCAATGGCATTTAATAGCGTATTGGTAATCGCTTGTTGCCCCACAACTTCTTCAAAAGTTTGAGGTCTGTATTTTCTAGCCGATACAATAAACTGTTCCATAGTGAAAGGCTAAAATACTTCTAGTAAATCAAAGTTCAAAGCTTTTTGATTTTAATAAATTGTATGTGCTGTCAAAGACTTAGAATTCAAGAATTTCTTAAAACACCTTTACAAATTCTTGAATTTTAACCGTAGCTTTTAAATCGTGCAAAAGATTATAAATCCCAAAAAAGGTTCTATTAATGTACAAAAAGTGCTTACTACCACGACTTCCGTTCATTTTACGTAATTCTTTATCATTAGAATATTTGTCGCTAAGCTCTGTTATTTTCCCCCAAAAGTTTTCATCAGCAAAATCAAAAACTTCGTTGTGAAATGGAGAGGTAAATAAAGATAGCATTTCATGAAAAAGTGCTGAAAAGAATTTTTTCTCTTTTTCGGTATCGTTTGGTAATAAAATTTCTAGCTCATATAATTTTTGTTCGAAAATTCCAGGGTTATTGATATTTTCGATTTTTGCTAATTCAAAATAAGGCACATAAAATTCTTCGGGAACTCTTTTTATACACCCAAAATCGATAGCTATCAAATTACGATCTTTATCAACTAGAAAATTACCAGGATGTGGATCGGCGTGAATGGCTTTTAAACGGTGCATCTGGAACATATAAAAGTTCCATAAGGTTTGCCCTAATTTATTACCTTCTTCTTGCGTGAAAGGCTTGCTTGTAAATTCACTTAAATGCTCACCTGTCATCCAATCCATAGTAATGATACGCTCACTAGAATATTCAGGATAATAATTGGGGAATTTTAAATTAGGAATGTGTGCACAAGCTTCGGTAATTTCTTGACTTTGTGAAACTTCTAACACATAATCTGTTTCTTCCAGTAACTTTCCTTCAATTTCCTTGAAATACTTTTCTGTTTCTTTTCCTTGAAGATTAAACATTCTTGTAGCTACAGGCTTCACCATAGCCAAGTCAGAACTTATGCTTTCGGCAACACCTGGGTATTGTATTTTTACGGCCAACTTCTTCCCGTCTTTTTCGGCTTTGTGCACTTGCCCAATACTAGCTGCATTTACAGAGTTGGATTGAAATTTATCGAAAATTTCTTCTGGATATTTGCCGAAATATTTTTTAAACGTTTTTCGAACCAAAGGAGCGGACAAAGGAGGTACGCTAAATTGTGCTAAAGAAAAACGTTCTACGTAAGCTTTTGGCAGTAAATTTTTCTCCATAGAAAGCATTTGTGCTACTTTTAGAGCGCTTCCTTTTAAATTTTTTAATCCGTCATATATATCAGCAGCGTTATCTTCGTTTAATTCTTCTTTAGATAAACTTGGGTTTACGGCTTTTTTGCTGTAGTATTTTAAGTAGTTCCCGCCAATTTTAGCGCCTGTTTTAACCATTTCAGCGGTTCTTCCAAGTTTGGAAGTAGGAATTTTATCTATCGTCTTCATATATCATTATTAAACCTATAGTGTACACTTGCAATTTGCGGTTTTACTTGTTGTAAGCGGTGTCTAAAAAGATGGAGGAATTATCCCGCTACTTTTTCTTTCCAAAGAAATTTTCCTAAGTCTAAAATATTCTCCAAAGGCGTATTGTCAAAAACATCAAAAACGGTATTAACCGATTTTTCTATGGCAACATCTGTTTTTTCAAAACTAGCCGATTCATCTTTCATCCAAAATTTCAGCAAGAATAAAAATTGAATCCAAACCGCTTCTGAAACTAATTTTACAGGTTTCTTTAAAATTTTAAGGTTAGCAGATTCATTATCATTTTCAACCAATTCACTTCCGAAATCGAGAATTTTTTCACGAAGTTTAGAAAGCTGTTTCAGGTTTTTCCACTGATGTTCTTTTTCTTCCTTTAAAGCAAACAACACATAACTTCTATTGGCGGTAAAAAGCTCAAATAGCGTGTAGTAAAAGGTTAGTAATTTTTCACGACTTGTGTAATTTGAATAATCGTCGTTTTTCAATAATAAGTTTTCTACATTCAAATAAAACGTAGCCCAAATAGATTTTTGTAAACCATCAATACTGCCAAAATGCTTGTAAAAATCTTCTTCATTAATTTTATTATGCTTACAAAATGCAAATACATTGGTGGGTACTTCATTCAATAAAACATATTCCATATATGCAGTAATAATTGCCTCTTTCGTATTTTTTTTTGTTGTAGCCATAATCCTAAACTTTTGTATAAAGATACTGCCTGTTTAATGTTTGACCGAATTACTAAAACAAAACATTTGTTAAATTTTTAATGCTTTGAAAATACGTTAAATAAAGATTTTTTGGAAGTTACCAATGGATGCGAAAGCTAAGGTTTGGCGTAATACCAAGTGATGCATAATCGAAAGTTAGTACTTGATTATCGACGCCAGGCGTAATTCTGAATTCTCGGTTTATAGTGGTGCGGAAATTATATAAATTTTGTACAGAAAACCCCACTTCGTATGTGGGAGATTTTACGGTCTTTTGTTTGAATTTATATTTCAATGAAGCGTCTAAACGGTGGTAAATGGGTAAACTATTTGAAGTAAGTTCAGTAGCGTCAAATTCCACAGGAGCACCGTCTTCAGGTTTATTAAAAGTCCCTTCAGTAATGGTTTTACCGCTATGAATTAACCAAGAGGTAGAAGCATGCCAACGTTTCCAACGGAATAGAGTAACCCATTTCAGTGTATGATTAATAGTTATATTGCTTTTAAAAAAACGATTGTTGTTCAAACTTTCAAAGCGATTTTTTTGATTTAGAAATGTGTAGCTTAACCAACTTTCAAAATTTTTGAATCTTCGTTTTACAAAAAGCTCGCTACCGAATGTGCGACTTTCACCGATAGAACGGCTACTATTTAAAATATTTAAGAAACCCGATGAAAAGGCAACAATATTTTCTACTTCTTTATAATAAAGTTCTGTTTCAAAAAACCATTTGCGCTGCTTGAAGCTGGCTCCAATATTGTAGTGATCCGCCATAATTACCTCAAATTCATCATCGGTAGCTCTCCATACCAAATTTTCTAGAGATAGTGTGCTAAATTCCGATTCTCGAATTTGAGTTACCGCTTGGGTTTGTCGATTGTACGAAGCGTTTAAGGTAAAAGCATTCCATTTTTTTTCAATGTATAAGCGCGGTTCAAAAAAATGCTGATTTGAAATCGAATAGTTGTTTGATCGCAGGCCTAAGCTTAGCTTATAATTATTTTCCTTTCGAAGCTCATAGGTTAAAAACGTACTATATGTTTTCAACTCGTTACTATCATTGTCTAAGCGAATGTCAAAACCACTTTCTTGTGTTTCGAAAGCATAACGCACTTTGTTGTTTGTGTATTGAATACCTAGAGATACGGACTGTAATTTATTTTTGTATTGAAAGAAGGTTTCTAAGCCTGTGTCATTTACAAAATTGGTTCTAACATTGGCATTTGATTCACTTTCGGTATCTAACAGAAAAGAATAATCTAATAAATAACGCGAGTTATAGGCATTGATTTCATGATTCCATTTAGTATTCCAATAGTGCAACCATTTTAAACTATATCCAACGCTTTGCGTAGTTAACTCATCTTTTTGAAATTCGTCGGAAGTCCTGTTGGAAAAATCTAACTCATTTTTACTAGCCAGTGCATTTAGTTGGATTTTATCTTTTAAACTAGGTTGCACATTTACGGAAAGCGTGGCATCGTAAAAGAAAAAATCGTCAGTTCCTTGGTCATTATCTGCTATACGTGAATTTTGAAATACACGTTCCGATAATGGTTTGTAGGTTGGTGATTTCCACAAGTCAGTAAACGACCTGCGCCCAGAAGCAGTAATCGAGAGCTTGTTTGCGATCAAAGGAATTTTAGCAAACGCATCAGCGTGAAGTAAATTAGTGCCTGCTCCGCCGCTAAATTGGTTTACAACTTCTGAATCGGTTTTAATATCAATAAGGCTTCCGACACGGCCACCGTACTTAGAGTTTATATTTTTTTTGTAGAAATCAACCTCGTCAATTACATAGGGATTAAAAGC
>JAHDEF010000137.1 GCA_020628975.1 Aquimarina sp.
AAAATTATCGTAAAAAGGACGATAACAAGATTTTAAACACACATCCGAAGCCTGTAAAAAAAGTAACTTATGTCACACCAACAAGAAGTAGGTAAGAGAAAGATTCCTAACCTACTTGATAAACGCAAAGATATTTATTCAAAACCCACTATCATTAGACCTAGTGAGAACTTCACCTGTTTTGGGGTTACTAAGACGAAAGCTGGCGATGCGGAAATATCCCTCGCATTAAAAATAATTATGGAGGATGGGAAGCAATATATCATTCAATATCATGAGATAAATTCTCCTATGAAATATGATGGAGCTACCACCATCAAATTGAATACGCCTAGTGTTACGATTACTATTACAGGAAAAAGAATGGATGATATTATAGATTATCTGGCGGAACATCGCTTGGTTTGGATTAAAGAGCCTGATAGTGATTTTACCCAAACAGAGGAAAATGAACCTGAAATTGAGAAAATTATAATTGAGGAAAAATATCTAAAGGTGCTTGGGGACTAGTTGCTAGACCTCTAATTTATTTAACTGGAATTTAGTTTCTAGTTAAGAGGATAAGCAAATACTCATCCTCTTATAGAGCCAACTTAGGAGCTGGCTGTATCTTTATTCAGTTCAATCTTTTGAACAGAATAGGCAATTACAGATGCTTGCTGTTTATCATGACCTGATTCGTCTTTGAAAGTACGGTAAGATAATGTACCAGAGATTTCTACTAAATCGCCTTTCTCTAAGGTTGCTGCTATTTCTATGGCTTTTGGATTAAAAACTAAAACATCATGCCAAAGTGTTTGCTCACTTGCTACCCATATCGTTTTATCACCTTCTTTCTTAGGATAGCTATCTCTTGTCGCTACGCGCAGACTAATGAATTTTTTACCATTCGATTCTAGCTCTTTTGCGTCTTTTCCTAAATTCCCGTTTAGTTCTACTTTGCAATTATATGCCATTATTTTTCTCCTTTTTTGGTTAATTGATGCCTATTTATAGCATTACATTAAATGAAGATGCAAAGAATAAAAAACGGAAGGTTTCCAGTTATGAAATAACAGATGGAAGACCGTTTTTTTTATTGCTTCTGAAAGGGTAATGATTAAAAAATTAAGGCAATTAACTCAAGGAGGAAAATCGTCATATCCATTCAGCAGACGGAAGGGATAGTTTAGGTAAGGTAAAAAACGATGAGTTACAAAAAAAATCGCTTTGCTGTTGAAAAGAAAAAAGAAAGTTATATTCAACTTAAAAAGAAGTTATTATAACGTTATAATAAAGTTAGTGAATTTTTATTTTGCAAATATTCGTTATAGTCCTTAAAGCCTTCATAGATGTGATTTAAGGAAACTAAAGGAAGGTTCAATTGCTTAAAAAGACTCAGTGTCTCTCTTCCTGTATTATCATTATCAAGGAAAGTATAAATTTTCTGATAAGATTTCTTTTGAATAACATTTTTCGCCTTTTCAGCAAAAGCTACACTATTCAAGATTATAGCATCACCTTCTAAATGAGGCTTCTTGTAATCAGTAAGAAAACTCAGAAAATCCATATAACCTTCGAATATAGAGACCTCTCCCCCACCCTTTCCTCTAAAAATACAAAGGTCTTTCTTACCAATTGAACTTTTGAAAAAAGGGTTGCGAACTTCATATCCTCCAGATTCATTTTCCATACCGAGTGCAAAGTACTTCTTGTCATTCTCGACATTAGAAAAATGTACTTCTTTCAGATAATTTTTTCCGATTGATAAGTCAATTCTACGTTTTTCAGTTAAATACTGAATCAAAGCAGGATGTTCTAAGGGCTTTACCTTGTCTTTAAGGAAAGTTTTGGTCTTTATATTAGTTGTACTTGTTTTTTCAAAATTCGTGGCTCTATGTGTCTTAAAATCATTTTTACTGTACATTCCATTTAAAAAACGTAAAGCATCTGATACACTTTGATGATTCTCATGGCGCATTACAAAATCTATGACTGTACCGCCAATATCTCCAAAATCATTCCATATCCACTTACCGCCAAGAAAAGAGGTATGAAATGAAGCGTCTTTTTCAGTTCTAAAAGGCGATTGATACCAATATTCATTTCCCCCTTTTGTGATGCGTGTTGGCTGATAGCCCAAACGCTTCATTAAGTCAGGTAATGATAATTGTTTTGCTTGTGCTGAATTCATATTGAAGTTATATTAACGTTAAAACAACTTTACTCGCTATCTCGCTTTATCTTCTCTGCAATCGCTTCCATTATCCAAGTATGCCGTGACAGCTTGCCAGGGCGTTCTTTCACAAGTGCATCAATTCTATTCAATTGGCTAACAGGAACACGCAATTGCACAAATTTTATTTCATCTTCCAAAGGTGCTATGGTCTTCACTTCATCTTGCGGAGAACTCCCCCCTTTCAAGATTAATTCTTTTACTTTTTCCTCTTGTACTGGATTAACTTTTTCCTTCTTAGGTTTTCTTGATAATGCCATTTAACTTCCTTTTAAATTCAATGCAAAGTTATATTAACTTTATTATAAAGTCAAAACAACGTTATAAATTAAGCATTAACCTCTGTCTCTTCACTCGTCAAAGCCATGATTTCATCAAATAAGGCTTGCAATTCTGCAACAGCTTTGGGATTCTTAGGCTTATGCTCCATTACCGTCAAGCCAGCGGCAGCAGCATTGGCAAAAGCCTTTCTTTCATTGAGTGTACTATTTAAAACTTTCAATACTTCGGATTCTTCAATGTAATTACGCCCCTCTTCAATATCTTTCCTATTGTAATCCACTTTATTTAAAACTGCATAGGATTGGAGGCTTGGGTTAGCAATTGCCATTTCCTGAACGAGTTGTTCCACCTGCTCTAATGTCCACATATCAAAAGACTTAGGCGCGAATGGTGCTATGTAAACATCTGAAACAACCATAGCTGCTCGTTGTGAAGATGTGTCCCTCCCCCCTGCATCAATGACGATATGGTCATATTTAGACTTCATTTTCTGGACTTCATTCCGTACTGCAAGTCCTGATAACTTAATGGATGTATATCCTGTATCTTCTATGGTTTCTGCTCTCCAAGTAGAAAAATCAGAGGCTGTGCCTTGATTGTCTGCATCTACTAGCAACACATCAAAACCAACTCTGGATAATAGTACTGTAAGGGAAACGGCAAGTGTAGTTTTACCGCTCCCCCCTTTTATTCCGCCAATTGTGTAAATCATCGTTTAAAGTTATTGTAACGTTATTTTAAAGTTGTATTCACTTTATTATAAAGCTAACGCAAAGTTATTATAACTTCAATAGATAACAAAATGATAGATTCGACAATGGCTATAAAAGATGCTAAGTGTAACGTTTTTACACTTTTACTTTACCGTTTTTCTTGTGTGGAATAAAATTATGATAGTCCATTCTGCAAGTATCGCTACAAAATTTAGCATCACTTCGTTTATGAGATATATCTGTCTGACAATTTTGGCAAGAACGTTGAACGGATGTATTATTAGCAGTAACGCTTGCGTTACTTTGCGGAATTGCAAAGGCATGTTGAGCTAATTCGTAACGCTTTACCAACCCTTTGCGTTGCAAAAAGTTGAACGGTTGCACTACGAGTGTATAAATAATTGCCGCAATACCGTTACCAAAACGTTGGGATATGTCCACTAAAAACATGATAAGTTTGACATTATTTTCTATTACTTGCTGACCGTAACGTTTACGATGTTCGCGTAAGACGTAAGTGATGATAAGTGCGAGAATGGCACAACCGAGTGTCATAGCAAGAAGAACAACATTCAAGTTACCTTCACGTTCTTTGCGTTCCTGCTCCAATTGGATGGTATTAGCTTTGACTGTGATGAGCATGGAATCATTGGCGGGCTGATAGGTAAGGGTAGGGGAGAGCGACTGCTGAACAAATTTTTTATGTCCCTTTGCCTCATTCACCAATTTGTCTCCTTCCTCTATAGCAAGCTCGATAGATTTTCGATATTGCTTGTATTTACTTGGGCAGTCTGTACATCGCCAAAAGTAGCCTTCGGGATTATGCTTTCCATGTTTATAATCGTTTCTCCAACTTGGAGTCCCTTTGCTAACAGCTTCTTTGACCATCCGCTTCTTTTCTGCAAGTGCAGCAACAACCAATTCACTCTGTTCTGCGGATGCTGCTTCCAATGACTGAAAAGCTTGTGTTTTTAAAACACTATCCTGCGCCATAGTTTGCTTGACTTGCTCATTGAAATCCGAAAGGTGAGACTTTCCTGCCAGTTGGCTGCTAATGAAAAAATTGGAAGACAGCGAGAGAAGCAGAGTAGAAATTAAAGCGGCAATAGCAAAAAACCAAACGGGACGTTTCGCCTTAATTGCGTTCTCATCTTCCTCCTCATCAATACTAGACGCAGAAGATAATGCGTTTGCTAACACCCAATCAATGCCAGCCCATCCAAGACCAACAAAAAAAACCGTAACTGTGAAATGAAAGATTGGATTTTCGGGAAACAAGAGGTCGGCAATATAAGTACCGATTTTGTGTGTGATAAGAATAGAACCTAAAGCAAGTATGGAAAGTAAAAACTTTCTTCCATACACAAATGCCCACTCTTGGTAGTAGGCACTTACCAGAACCTTAGAATTTTTCATAAATTTGAGAATTGTTATTTAACAATGGGTTATTCGGTGTGAAGTCGGCAAACCAAGCACCGTTTAACCCTTATTTTATCCAAGCCTAGTAAGCGACATTATCGCTTTTCCTCCAATCCAAAGTAGTGGCGCACTGCTTTTCGGATAATCTTTGACATTGACCACTCTTTTTCTTCTGCGTGTTTTTTGAGCAATTCTGCTTCTTCTTCTGCTAAATGGACACTAGCCGTAACATAGTTGCCCTTCTTTCTACTTTTCCCCATATGTGTTTAAGAGTTTTAACCAAAGGTATCAAAAAAACAGAAAACATTTAGAACATTTAGAAATTCTCTTTTTATTTTTTCTTTTCAACAGCTAAACTATAAATCAATTGT
>JAHDEF010000138.1 GCA_020628975.1 Aquimarina sp.
AAAAGTTACGAAGCCAGTGATATTCGAAAATCTATTTGTGCGGCCATTAGCATCAAAGTAATGGAGCCCGTTTTTGAATCACAAACCAAAACCAAACTTGGTTCTACTGATATGGGGGGCGAATTACCCACTGTTCGTACCTACATTAATGATTTCGTGAAGCATCGTTTAGATAATTTCTTGCATAAAAATGCTGAAATTGCAGAACTTGTTCAGCGAAAAATTCTACAAGCAGAAAGAGAGCGTAAAGAACTTTCAGGAATTCGAAAATTAGCCAAAGACCGCGCAAAAAAAGCAAGCTTACACAATAAAAAGCTTCGAGATTGCCGTGTACATTTAACGGACGCCAAAAACCCAAGAAATTTAGAAAGCACGTTATTTATTACCGAGGGTGATTCAGCAAGTGGTTCGATTACAAAATCACGTGATGTAAATACACAAGCAGTTTTTAGTTTACGAGGGAAACCCTTGAACTGCTATAACATGACAAAGAAAATTGTGTATGAAAATGAAGAATTTAATTTGTTACAAGCTGCGCTAAATATTGAAGAATCAATAGAAGATTTACGCTATAATAATATTGTAATTGCTACAGATGCCGATGTCGATGGAATGCATATTCGTTTGTTATTAATTACGTTCTTTTTACAATTCTTTCCAGAATTAATTAAAGAAGGACATTTATATATTTTACAGACGCCTTTATTTAGAGTGCGAAATAAAAAAGAAACGATTTACTGCTATTCCGATCAAGAACGCGTTAATGCTATCAAGAAATTAGGTAGAAACCCTGAAATCACTCGATTCAAAGGATTGGGAGAAATTTCGCCTAATGAATTTGTGCATTTTATTGGAGACAATATTCGTTTGGATCCGATTATGTTAGATCAAAATAAATCAATTGAAGAATTATTGGAATTCTATATGGGGAAAAATACTCCTGATAGACAAAAATTTATTATCAATAATCTAAAAGTAGAATTGGATAGAGTAGAAGAGGCTTCATAATAAGAAACTTAATTTACAGATCATTTAGTTCAATGGATAGCCTTTATTTCTAATACACCTAAAAATATTACCCCACTAAAGTGGAAAAAAATTAATTCATGTCAGAAGAATTAGAACCTACATCACCTGAAGAAAATCAAATCAACCAACCTCAAGAAGGCGAAGCCATCAAGCGGGTTACAGGAATGTATAAAGATTGGTTTTTAGATTATGCATCTTATGTAATTTTAGAGCGTGCGGTGCCAGCGATTGAAGACGGTTTAAAACCCGTACAACGTCGTATTCTGCATTCTATGAAAGAATTAGACGATGGGCGCTATAATAAAGTAGCTAATATTGTGGGGCATACGATGCAATATCACCCTCATGGTGATGCAAGTATATCAGATGCTATGGTGCAAGTAGGGCAAAAAGATTTGCTTATAGATATGCAGGGTAACTGGGGAAATCTTTTGACAGGCGACCGTGCAGCAGCTTCTCGTTATATAGAAGCACGATTATCCAAATTCGCATTAGATGTAGTTTTTAATCCTAAAATTACCGATTGGCAACTTTCTTATGATGGGCGTAAAAAAGAGCCTATCAATTTGCCGATTATGTTCCCCTTATTATTAGCACAAGGAGCAGAAGGTATTGCGGTGGGTTTAAGTACAAAAGTACTGCCGCATAATTTTTTAGAGTTAATTGACGCTTCTATCAAACATTTAAAAGGAAAGAAGTTTGAAATTTATCCTGATTTTCCAACATCTGGAGTTGCCGACATTAGCAACTATAATGACGGAATGCGCGGTGGTAAGGTTCGAGTTCGTGCCAAAATTTCTCAAAGAGATAAAGGCACCTTGGTAATTACTGAAATCCCTTTTTCTACCACAACTACTTCGCTTATTGATTCTATTTTAAAAGCAAATGATAAGGGGAAAATCAAAGTAAAAAAGATAGAAGACAATACGGCCTCAGAGGTAGAAATATTAGTGCACCTACCCACCAATGTTTCTCCTGATAAAACCATTGATGCTTTATTTGCTTTTACTAGTTGTGAAGTTTCTATTTCGCCACTTGGTTGCGTTATCGAAGATAACAAACCGCATTTTGTTGGGGTTTCAGAAATGCTTCGTCGATCGACCGATAACACGCTTGATTTATTAAAGCAAGAATTGGAAATAGAATTAGGCGAGCTTGAAGATCAATGGCATTATGCTTCGTTAGAACGTATTTTTATTGAGAATAGAATTTATCGTGATATTGAAGAAGTCGATACTTGGCAAGGTGTGATTAAAGCCATAGATGAAGGTTTAAAACCTCATATTGCACATTTAAGGCGTGCGGTTATTGAAGAAGATATTGTTCGATTAACAGAAATTCGTATTAAAAGAATTTCAAAATTTGACATTGATAAAGCGCAACAAAAAATTGAAGCTTTAGAGGGTGAAATTGAACAGAAAAAATTTCATTTAGCCAATTTAGTCGATTATGCCGTAAGCTATTTTGAAAGACTCAAAAAAACCTATGGAAAAGACAAAGAAAGAAAAACAGAATTAAGTCATTTTGAAGATGTTGATGCTACGAAAGTAGTGGTTAGAAATACCAAGCTTTATGTAAATAGGGAAGAGGGATTTGTAGGAACTTCTTTGCGTCGTGACGAATACGTAGGCGATTGCGCCGATATTGATGATATTATTTGTTTTACCAAAGCAGGTAAACTGATGATTACTAAAGTTGATTCGAAAACATTTATAGGAAAAAATATCATTCATGTAGCGGTATTTAAAAAGAAGGATAAGCGAACGGTTTATAATTTAATTTACAAAGATGGTCGTGGCGGTGTAAATTATATGAAGCGCTTTTCGGTCACTGGGGTAACTCGTGATAAAGAATACGATTTAACACAAGGTAAAGCGGGTTCTGAAGTGTTGTATTTTACAGCAAATCCTAATGGGGAAGCGGAAGTGGTTACGGTAAATCTTCGTCAAGTGGGGAGTGTTAAAAAACTAAAATTCGATATTGATTTTTCAGACTTATTAATAAAGTCAAGAAGTGCTCGTGGTAATGTGGTTTCTAAATATGCCATTAAAAAAATCGAAAAAACCCAAGAGGGCGTTTCTACCTTAAAACCAAGAAAGATTTGGTATGACGAAGTAGTAAAGCGTTTAAATGTAGATGAAAGAGGAAATTTATTAGGAGAATTTAAGGGAGAAGATAAACTACTTATTGCTCACAGCGATGGTACTATTAAAACGGTTACCCCCGATTTAAGTTTGCATTTCGATTCAAAAATGATTGTGCTTGAAAAATGGGTTCCCGAAAAACCAATTTCAGCAGTTCATTACGAAGGTGAAAAAGAACGCTACTTTGTAAAGCGATTTTTGATTGAAAGCGAGAACAAAGAAGAAAAGATTATTTCTGATCATACCAATTCATCATTAGCCGTATTAAGTACAGATTATTTACCTCAGGTAGAATTGGTGTACGCCAAAGAAAGAGGGAAAGATCAAAAACCTAACGAAATTATAGCGCTAGCTGATTTTATTTCTGTTAAAGGAATTAAAGCTATAGGAAATCAACTAACCACTGATAAATTAAAACAAATTAATGTGCTTGAAGCTTTTCCTTATGAATTACCAGAAGAAAACAAAGAAGAGGTGTCAGATATAAATAAAGAGACAAATTCTGATTCGGATACTACGCAAGCATCATTATTTGATGATTAATTGTTACAAATGGATTTTTGTTTACCTTTTTTGAGTTTGCTATGAACAACTATGTTATTTAATTTTGTAAATTGTTCATACTTTTAAAAGGCATGGAAACTCAAATTAAAAATCAAATATCAAATGTTATTACTCAATTAAATGCGTTGAGTTTTCACATTTTTGAGGATTTTACAATTGCAAATTTTCAAGGAAATGCGGATATAATGGGCTTTTCTAATATAAAGGTAGGTTGCGATATTTTCAAAACCTTACCTGACGAGCTCCATAAATATTTGCTAGATGCTTTTAAAGACAATCAAGTAAATAATCTAATAACTAAGACGGATGTTAATTATTTTAGCAATGGTTCGCTTCGAAAACTAAGGCTATTTTCTAATTTGGTTAACGAAAATGGAGTGGCTTATTATTTACTTACGCTTCTACCGTTAGCGTTAGAAGATCAAGCTATGGAACTTGAGGGTGATTTCCAGTCGTTACTTCAAGCACGAAAAAAGCTAAAAATTAGTGAAGAGCGTTATAATGCTTATTTTGAAAATGACCCTGTAATTCACCTTAGTGTAAACCCTAAAACAGGAAGAATTGCGCAATGTAATAAATTTGCACTTGAGAAATTAGAGTATGCGAATGATGAAGTTGTAGGGAAATTTATTTACGAAATATTTACACCAGAAAAAAAAGTAAAGTGTTTAGGTTTACTTGAAAAATTTAAGAAAGAAGGGCGCTTAGACAGTGAGGAAATGGAATTACAAACCAAAAGTGGTAAAACGATTCCTGTAATTCTTTATACAACAGCCCAGTATGACGATAGAGGTAATATTGTGTTAAGCCGATCTACGTTGGTTGATATTTCTGAACTAAAAAATATTCAAAAGCGATTACGTTCTAAAAAAACACGTTTAGAGTTACTAAATGATGAGTTAGAACAATTAGTTTCTACTTGTTCACATGATTTGCAGGAGCCTTTGGCGACTATAAAATTTGCAGGTGATTTATTGTCTAAAATGTATGCGGCTAATTTAGATCAAAAAGGGAAAGACTATTTGTCATACATAAATGAAGCTGTCGATCGATTGTCTTCACAAATTAAAGCATTATTAGCGCATATTAGAATTGGTAGAGATCCGTTGCGACAAGAAGTGGATACCTACGAATTAGTGCAAACGGTAGTAAAAGATTTAGGACAAAGTATTTCTAACAGTAATGCAACTATTCATATAGATACTATGCTTCCTACTTTAGAAGTTTACGAAGTTGAATTTAGATTACTTTTTCAAAA
>JAHDEF010000139.1 GCA_020628975.1 Aquimarina sp.
AATCTTCTTGAATATACTCATTTTGACAAGCAATAAGCTATTTTCGCAATATACATCTTTTCAAAAGAAAATGGATAGAGCTTTACCCTATCCATTTTCTGTAATATATAGATTAATCGCTATTAAGAAGCGCTTTCGTCTTTGTTTTCTGTAATAGCTTTAGGTGCTTCATAAGCAATAGCTTCTTCCTTAATGAAAGGGCGCTTTCCAAAAATTCGCTCTAAGTCATCTTTAAAAATAACTTCTTTTTCAAGTAGCAACTCGGCTAATTCAGTCAACTTATCTTTATTATTTTCTAAAAGCTCGATGGCACGTTGATATTGCTTTTCAATAATATCAGAAATTTCTTTATCAATCAACTCAGCAGTTTCTTCACTATAAGGCTTACTAAAACCATAATCGGATTGACCGCTTGAATCGTAATAAGTTAAGTTACCTATTTTATCACTTAAACCGTAAACCGTAACCATAGCTCTAGCTTGCTTAGTTACTTTTTCCAAGTCACTTAGTGCTCCTGTAGAAATTTCATTGAAGATTACTTTTTCAGCGGCTCTACCTCCTAAAGTCGCACACATTTCATCTAACATTTGGTTAGGACGTACGATCATACGCTCTTCTGGCAAATACCATGCAGCACCTAATGACTGTCCCCTGGGCACTATAGTTACTTTTACTAGTGGTGCAGCGTGTTCTAACATCCAACTCGTAGTAGCATGACCGGCTTCATGAAAGGCTATAGCACGTTTTTCAGATGGAGTAATAATTTTATTTTTCTTCTCTAAACCACCGACAATTCTATCTACAGCATCTAGAAAATCTTGTTTCCCTACTTTTTTCTTGCCTTTACGAGCAGCAATTAAAGCAGCTTCGTTACAAACATTTGCAATGTCGGCTCCAGAAAAACCTGGAGTTTGTTTTGCTAAGAAATCAATATCTAATTCCTCATCAATTTTTTTGATCGGCTTTAAATGTACTTCAAAAATTTCTTTACGCTCACGAACGTCAGGAAGATCTACATAAATTTGACGATCAAAACGCCCCGCACGCATTAAGGCTTTATCCAACACATCAGCACGGTTAGTTGCTGCTAAAACAATTACGTTGCTATCAGAACCAAAACCATCCATTTCTGTTAATAACTGGTTCAATGTATTTTCGCGTTCATCGTTAGATCCTGAGAAATTATTTTTACCTCGGGCACGCCCTATAGCATCGATCTCATCAATAAAAATGATTGCTGGAGATTTATCTTTGGCTTGCTTAAATAAATCACGAACCCTAGAGGCGCCAACACCTACAAACATTTCAACAAAATCAGATCCTGACAAGGAATAGAAAGGCACCTTAGCTTCACCAGCTACCGCTTTTGCTAACAAGGTTTTTCCTGTTCCTGGAGGTCCAACTAATAAAGCTCCCTTAGGTATTTTCCCACCTAAGGCTGTGTATTTTTCGGGGTGTTTTAAGAAGTCTACAATTTCCTGAACTTCCTCTTTAGCTCCTTCTAAACCTGCTACATTTTCAAAAGAAACTTTTACATCAGTGTTCTTATCAAATAGCTTTGCTCTAGATTTTCCTATATTAAAAATTTGACCACCAGGACCTCCTGCTCCACCACCACTCATACGGCGCATTACAAAAATCCAAATACCAATCAGTAAAATAAAAGGTAGTAAATTGATTAAAATACTTGAAAACACATCGGTTTCAGTATCATACGTTACTGGTGTGTTGACATTAAATTTCTTTTTAATTTCTTGAATTTTATTCTCGAAATTTTGCAAATCTCCGAACTCGAATTCGTAATCAGGATTGCTGGCACTCACAGGTGCTGGAATCAACGGGTTACTTCCTTTCGGTTGGTGCTTTTCTAACTTCTTAGCCTCTGGTGTCAAAAACACTTTAGCTACTCTTCTATTCACAATCGTAACTTTCGAAATTTCATTTTCTTTTAAAAATGATTCAAATTGAGAGGGTGTAATTTTATCTCGTGTTGAAATTCCATTATCAAAAAAAGTAATTGCTAAAAAAGCAAGTGCTACTAAAGCAATGATCCAATATGAATTAAATTTCGGTCTACCTTTAAACTCTGGTTTCTTAGATGTATTTGACATGTAATCGTTTTAAACCCAAATTAATGGATTGATTTTAGAAGTTTTTTAATAATAAAAATCAATGCGTAAAAGGCAATTTCTTGATATTAAAAACTTAATAACTTGTTTTTATAATGGTACTTTTAGCATCACCCCAAAGTGCTTCGATATCGTAACGCTCACGTATATGTTTTTGAAAAACGTGAACTACGACATTCACATAATCCATTAAAACCCATTCTGCATTATCAGTACCTTCTACATGCCAAGGCTTATCTTTTATAGACTTGCTCACCATTTTTTGGACTGAACCTACTATAGCATTTACTTGAGTATTCGAATTTCCGTTACATATAATAAAATAGTCGCAAACCGTATTCTCTATATCTCTAAGGTCTAATATGGTAATATCTTCACCTTTAACTTCTTCAATACCTCTAACGATTTCAGTTATTAGCAAGTCGTTATCGATTTCTTTATTTGGCATTCATTATTTTTTTAAAAGAGCAAAGGTACTATTTTATCCAATTAAACCCGTTATTTGCAATGTGTAACTGTACCATTTGCGATGAAAATAATCAAAGTTGATGCCATTGATTCTACGAACACTTTTTTAAAGGATCTTTTAAGAAAAGATTTAGATCCTAAAAGTACTTGTATTTGGGCAAAACAGCAATTAGCAGGACGGGGACAAATGGGGAATTCATGGCAAAGCGAACCTTATAAAAACCTTACATTCAGCATATTCACTCCACTCCCTAAAGAAATTCAAGCAGCTCCTTTTGTACTTAATATGTTGGTAAGCTTAAGTATTTTAGACACTTTGGTTTTCTTTGGCATAAAAAACCCACAAGTGAAATGGCCCAACGACATAATGGCAGTAAGTAAAAAAGTTGGCGGAATTTTAATTGAGAATTGTATTAAAAGAGACGGAACAACAGCGAGTGTGATTGGTGTTGGTTTAAATGTCAATCAAACTAATTTTGAAAACTTACCTAAAGCTAGTTCTCTCAAAAAAATTACTCAACATGTATTTTCTATTGAAGATATATTGAATCATTTTCTTTCTGTTTTTCAGAATAAAGTAAAGAATTACACCTCCGATGATTTTGCTGAACTGAAAACTACCTATGAGAGTTTTCTGTTTAGAAAAAGAAAAGTATCCACCTTTAAAACTTTATCAGAACAGCTTGTACTAGGAATAATTAATGGGGTTACAAACGAAGGAAAATTGTTGCTAGAATTAGAAGATGGGGTTCGAATGGCCACTTACGATGTAAAAGAAATACAATTGATGTATTGACGTTAGTAATATAACATTAAGTATTAAGACTTTAGAATAGATTAGCCTTAATACTTAATACGATTGACTTATAGCTGACTTAAGTTTTCAGCTAATGAATTTATAAAATTCTGAATAGGATTTTTTATCATCATAGCCATCATAGCGTTAAATTCACCATCGAAAAGTAATTGCGTTTCTGCTTTACCTGCTTCTACTTCATTAATAGTTGCTGTAAGCGTAAAAGGTAATTTTTCGCTAGCAGCACCTAAAATCACTTTCGAATGTGCTTCTTGATCTTTTTGCTCCAAAACAATCTCAGGCATACCTTTCAATTGGAATAAGAAACGAACATCACTTAAAACTTCAAACTTTTGCTTACTTTCTGGCATTATTTGTTCAAAATTTTCCACTTTAGTTAGAAAATTAAAAACCTCAGTGGCGCTTTTATTTACCGTTACTTTATTGCTTTCTAAGTTCATCTACTAATTTCTTGCTTTTATTAGTGTTTTAGTTATTGTTCCAATTTGCAGGATCTTTTCTCCAGCTTTTTAAGGTATCGACTAGCGCTTCCTCAATTACAGCTTCTTCTTGGGCTAGTTCAATTAAATTATCGTAATTGCTTAACGTGGTCAAATTTACATTAGCTGCTTTGAAATTAGCATCTGCAATTTGAAAACCATAGCTAAAAATAGCAATCATACCCATAACATGGGCGTTGCATTTATTTAAAGCGCCTACAGCTAGTAAACTACTTTTTCCTGTACTAATTAAGTCTTCGATTACCAATACTTTTTTCCCTTCAGGAACTATACCTTCAATTTGATTTTGTCGACCGTGCTTCTTTGCTTCGGGTCTGATGTAAATAAAAGGTAAATCCAAAGTATCCGCCACTAACATTCCTATACCAATAGCGCCTGTTGCAACTCCTGCAATTACTTCTACATCAGCATATTTATCTTTAACTATAGCTGCAAATTGTTCTTTTAGAAAGTTTCTTGTATCAGGAAATGACAAGGCGATACGATTGTCGCAGTAAATTGGTGATTTCCAACCAGAAGCCCATGTAAAAGGATCGTTAGGTTGTAATTTTATAGCATCTATTTTAAGTAGCTCTGATGCTGTTTTTTTAGCTACATTTGAATTAAAAATCATACTTGCAAATGTACAATGTTTTTGTAAATAATGTTCCGATAAGTCTTTCAACTAAAGCCCGTGCAGAAAAAGGAATTATTTCTTTGCCCTTAAAAAGAACAAACCTTATTCATATTATTGAAAGACTACATGATACCCCTTCACTTAGGTTTCATTTGTACCATAAAAAAGAAGCAAAACTATTTTCTTTATTAGAAAAAAAGCTCCCTCTGTATGTTGCTGGGGGTGGTAAAGTTTATAATGAAAGTAACGAAGTATTATTCATTTTTAGAAATGGATGTTGGGACTTACCTAAAGGGAAAATCGAAAAAGGAGAATCTATAGAAGAATGCGCTATTCGAGAGGTTGAGGAAGAAACTGGGATTTCGGGTTTAGAAATTACAAGGTTCTTAAAAAAGACCTAT
>JAHDEF010000140.1 GCA_020628975.1 Aquimarina sp.
AAAATGACGATAATTGAGCATATATTTGCGTATTTTGATCATACCAGTCTTTACCGTTAGCAAGTCCTTCTAGTACCTTTGATAATGAATCGGTTCTTGTACTATTCCCTAGGATCGTTTCTGTTTCTAACCAATGTCCTATAGCCCAAGCAGTATATCGGTGATCTCCCATTTCATTAAATAAGCTTGACGCGTTCTTGAAATATTTGTTTGCTTCCATAACCTTACCAAGCCGCAGTAGTCTAAACCCTTTTTCTACATAAAGAGAAGCTCTTTCAGTTATGAAATAAATAGGTCGATTCTCCGCAATTTCCAAAGCCTTATCAACATAGTGCAATACACTATCTTCTCCATTTATATATAAATACAGACCAGACTCATGATGCAATGCCGCCAATCTTCCATAATAAGTTACTAAATGTGTAGGTTCATCTATATGGAGGGACCACATATGTTTTAATCCTTCCTCATATTTTTGAGCTGCTCTATAAATTTCTCCTTTTTTTATGTTAGCAACTATGGAATCAGAACGGTTTGTTGAAGCAGCAAGACATTTATCTATTTCTGAAAAAGCTTCTGCAAACAAACCAAGTCCTTTTAGTTCTTCAGCTTTATGGAGGTGTTTTAATTGTGAAACACTATCCGCAGGAGTACTGGCGTAGCTATTGGTAAAATTGAATATAAAACCAATCAAGAAAAAGTATAATGTGAGTTGTTGTTTCACTTCTTAATAAAATGCATCAGCAAGTTAGTAAAAAGACTTTTAACACATAACCTTAAATTTTAGCATGTCGTGAAATCATACTTTTATGTCGTAAATGACAGAGAAAATGAAGTTTACGACAAAAATAACCCAGTCACGACAAAAATTAAAATGTCAATTAATCATGACTTATGTTTACAATGAGGAATAGGTGTAATTCCTCGATTCTTTTTCAATTTGAATTTGATAAAAAGAGTTTAGTAGAGTGTATAAATTTAGATGTCTTTAATAGATCGAATAGATAAGTTCATTTTTGACTTTAAGAAGTATTTGTTTAGTTACAAGGACGGATTCTTTGTGTTACCGTATTTAGCAAATTCACCTGAAGCAATGGTCGAAGGATTTGAACGTATGCCTTTTGTTACTAAATACAAGGAGGCTAATTATATCACTACTGAAAATCCATTTTACGATGGAGATTGCCATTACGAAAAACTTGAGGAAGGACTTTGGGTTATGGTATCTAACACCAACTTCAAAAGGAATGTGAGTTTTAATATGGTGTTCGATAAGACCCTGCCTTCTGAATATTATATGCTTTCCCTTTATTCCAGAAAATCAAGTTCTGAAGTGAAATCGGTGTTAATTGAGGAGAGTACAAGTACCGATCGCTTTTGGACACTATATAAGCCAGGTAAAAAGACGGTAAATGGGCACTTTGCCAATACGGCTTGTATCTTTTTTGTAATTTATTTTACCAAAGAATGGTTTGAGAATAATGCTCGGAAGGATGGATTGTTTAAAGGAGGAATACTAGATGAGTTTATAAACTCCAATAAAGATTTTCTTTTTTTTAACGAACTGTATGATGGAGCAGGAAAAGCTTCTCAACCAATTTTAGATACTATTCTAAATAAAGGTGATAAAGGAGTTCAGGACATATTAAAACTGAAGATTCAAACACTATCCTTGTTTTCTTCCTTTTTAGAAGGAATGGTGGATAAAGAGTTAGAAGCTCCCGCCAACCCAATTAAAGATTCTACACGTAGAAAGCTAATTAAGGTAGAGAAAATACTTAGCGATTCTGTGTTTCAAGAATTTCCAGGTTTAGACAATTTAGCTAAGGAAGCAGGGTTCTCCGTAACCAAATTGAAAACAGATTTTAAGGTAGTTTTTGGCGTAACGGTCTTTAAATATTTTCAACAGAAACAGATGGAGACTGCCCGAAATATAATATTGGAAAAGCCAGAAACTCAAGTGAAGGAATTGGCTCAAGTATTCCATTATGCGAATTCAAGTAAGTTTAGTGCAGCGTTCAAAAAGCACTTTGGATATTCACCTTCAGAAGTAATAGATGCTCATGCGTTTTAAAATAAAATTGTCCTTTTGGAGGGGTGATTGTCTTTTTGGAGTCGCCCACTGTGAACTGAATCGCCTAGCTTTGTAAAGAATACTATAAATAATTAGAAATCAACTATTAACAAATAATACCATGAAACCACTTCACATTTTGAAAACAGTTTTTGCTACCATCTTATTTTTAGTAGGAACGTCTATGTTTGCTCAAGATATTAAGTTTAGCATGCAGGGAATCTTGAAAAATTTTGATGGGACAGTAGTTCTTGATGGAAACTACAACATGACCTTCAGAATTTATACTCAAGCTTCAGGAGGTACTGCAATTTGGACGGAAGCACAAACAGCAATCCCAGTTACTGGAGGGGTGTACAATACAAGGTTAGGTGAAACTGCATCAGGACAAACAGCCCTTGCAGCACTACCTTTTGACGCGAATTATTGGGTTGGTATTACAGTAGAAAGTGGGGTGAATCCGTTAGAAATGACACCAAGAATGCAAATGACAGGTTCTGCCTATAATTATCGTTCTAAGCATGCAACTACTGCTGATCATGCAACTACCGCTGGAACTGCAAATGTGGCGTTGGCATTAAGCAATTCTGGTTCACAAAGTTTTTCTAATGATGTATGGAATGTTTCTAACGATGGTGCTCATAGGTTTCTCTATGGTACAAACTCTCATTCTTACTACAAAACAGCGGGCGATCATGTTTTTAGAAATGGTCCCGATCAAGATGTATTCGGAATAGTTTCGAATGGTGCATTAAAAATTGCCAATAACGTATGGCATATTTCTTATGATGGAATTAATAGATTACAATATGGGTTAAATACTCATACATTTTATGGTACAGGAGATCGACATGTTTTTAACAACAATCTCGGAGGTCCAGCTTTTGAAATATTCGCTGATGGGAAATTGAAATTTCATGGAAATTCTACAATACTTGATAATTCAGAGGTTCACAGATTTGTAGCTAACCCATCAGCACCTACGTATTACAATAGCCCTAACGGGCATGGACATGTTTTTCAGCATAATGGAGCAACTATTTTGCAAATTCAGTCTAGTGGAGGTCTTATTTTGAATAATAATGCGTGGATTTATGATGGAACAGGGACTCAACGGATTCATTTTTTGGATAATAATCATACCTACTTTAATTCTCCTGATGGGCATGTATTCAGAACTGGGGGTACAGATAGAGCGATCATAAACAATGCTGGTAGTTTTCAAACATTATCCGATAGACGTTTTAAAACTAATATAAAACCACTTGAAAATGCTTTAGATAATGTTTTAAAGCTGGAAGGCGTAACTTATAATTGGAAGAAAAGTATGTTCAAGGAATCTGGCATTACGGATGAAAAACAAATAGGGCTTATCGCTCAGGAACTAGAGAAAGTTTACCCAGAATTTGTATTTACCAAGGAAGAAGACGGGTTCAAATCAGTTAATTATGCTCAATTGAATGCCGTCTTAATAGAAGCAATTAAGGACCTAAACGCTAAGGTAGAAAGTCAGAACAACGAAATTCAGAATTTAAAAGCAGACAATTCAGATTTGCAACAGAAACAAGATTCTATTGAAGAACGATTGAAACAAATCGAGCAGTACATGCAACTAAACAGCCAAAAATAAGCTGTACAGGTAATTCGATTTATGGTAAAAGGCGCTCAAACACGAGCGATCAATTTTCAAAACTTAATCGTTGTTTAGATGAAAAGTATAATTAAAACATTAAAGATTACTGCGGGAGTCTTGCTTGGTATTCTGTCTTATGAATCCAGTATAGCACAGACCCAATGCGTGCCGGAAGGATTCAAATCAGATTATATTCAAGGGAATGGTTCAGCAACTGCAGTAGATAATAAATACAGCACCGAAGTAGTGATGGGGCAGACCTTCATCTCTAATATGCAAAACGCGTACAATGGATCAACAGCCAATGGCTATTGGAGTATAATGCTTAATCCTCCAACTATAGCAGCAGTAGAAGCAAGTGACGGTACGCACGAGGATCGAATTCAAATTTCATGGTCGGTTAATAGAAATACTCCTTCGGTTACTGAAAGTTTCAAGATTTATAAAGATGGATTTTTGATAGGAACTTTAGGACCTAACGATTATACATTTATAGATTATAATGTTGTTCCTGGAGTATATTATACCTACGGAGTTTCAGGTGTTAATGAGCAGGGAGAAGGTATTCCAACTACAGACTTAGGGTATGTGAATCCTAATGGAGTTGTCTCCGGTAGAATCACAACTTTTTCAGGAAGTAGCGTAGAAGGAGCTATTGTGACATTATCACCTAGTAATAATTTAGCACTTCGTTGTACACCAGGTGCAACAGGTGGAGGAGGTCTATATGTAGATACATTGGATACAAATCCTAATCCTCTGGTAGATAGTTTATTCACCGTGTCTTTGTGGGCAAAAACATTGGACTATACAACCGAAGGTCTATTATTTGATTATGGTTTTAATGACGACGAAAACTTTTGGATCGGTGTAAAGAATGATGAGTCTATTTACGTAACCATGGCAGATCAAACAGGATCTAAAACAGTGAATTACCAGATTCCTGGTATTAATACGCAGAACTTCTGGCATCATATTGCGGCAACCTACAATGGTAGAGATTTGGTACTTTATTTTGATGGGGCCGTTGTTGGAGCGACTAATGTAGATCCTGCTAATACCAAATATGCGGACAATAGAATTGGGATTGGTGCTAACGCAGTATCCACGGTTATACCTAATCAGTACAATGGTTTGATTGATGAAGTACGGCTTTTCAATAG
>JAHDEF010000141.1 GCA_020628975.1 Aquimarina sp.
ACAAGCCTTGTTTTACCCCTCACGCAGACTGTGGTGACAACGTAATTGTTATCAATGCAGACAAAGTGACTTTATCAGGTAAAAAATGGAGTGAGAAATCTTACATCCGTCATACAGGCTACCCAGGAGGACAAAGAAGTCTTACAGCACAGGAAATGTTTGACAAAGGACCTGAGCGTCTTGTCGAAAAAGCAGTTAAAGGAATGTTACCTAAGAACAAATTAGGAGCAGAGCTTTTCCGCAATTTAAAGGTGGTGAATGGTGCCGAGCATAAATATGCCGCACAGCAGCCAAAAACTATTAACTTAAACGAATTTAAGTAATGGAAGTAGTACACAAAATTGGTCGTAGAAAAACATCGGTTGCTCGTGTGTATCTTTCTCAAGGTGACGGTAAAGTTACTGTAAACAAGAAAGAACTAAAGGATTACCTTCCTACAGCAACATTACAATATAAGGTTAACCAACCTTTCTTATTAACAGAGACTGAAGGTCAATACGACGTGAAAGTTAATGTATACGGAGGCGGTACCACTGGACAAGCTGAAGCAATCCGTTTAGCTATTTCTAGAGCTTTATGTGAAATCGACAGCGAGAATAGAGGACCTTTGAAACCTGAAGGCTTACTTACTCGTGACCCAAGAATGGTAGAACGTAAGAAGTTTGGCCAGAAGAAAGCGCGTAAGAAATTCCAGTTCTCTAAGCGTTAATCGTATTTCCATTTATTTGGAATTAATTTTAAATCAATTGTTGCCGTTGTCTTGATATTATCAAGAGATTAGTTTAGCATCTAAACCTCATGAATTGGGGTTGCTAATAAAAAACATCAGCGCCTATTAGGCGTCAGCGGAACGTAAACTATTACGAAAATGGCAAACAACATAGAAGTAAAAGAATTATTAGAAGCAGGTGTACACTTTGGACACTTGACGAGAAGATGGGATCCTAACATGGCGCCATATATTTATATGGAACGTAATGGTATTCACATCATCAACTTATATAAAACAGCAGCTAAAATGGAAGAGTCTGCTGAAGCATTGAAAAAAATCGCTGCTTCAGGAAGAAAAATCCTTTTTGTAGCTACTAAGAAACAAGCTAAAGAAATTGTAGCTGATAAAGCCGCTAAAGCTAACCAACCATACATTACTGAAAGATGGCCTGGGGGTATGCTTACGAACTTTGTTACTATCCGTAAAGCAATCAAAAAGATGGCTACTATTGATAGAATGAAGAAAGACGGAACCTTCAATACTTTATCTAAAAAAGAACGTTTACAAGTAGATCGTTTACGCGCTAAATTAGAAAAGAATTTAGGTTCTATCGTAGACATGACTCGTTTACCTGGTGCTTTATTTATTGTTGATATTAAGAGAGAACATATCGCAGTTAAAGAAGCCCAAAAATTAAACATTCCTATTTTCGCAATGGTTGATACCAACTCTGACCCACGTCAAGTTGATTATTTAATCCCTGCAAACGATGACGCTTCTAAGTCTATCGAGAAAGTAGTTGGTTATGTTAGTGATGCAATCATCGAAGGATTGAGCGAGCGTAAAGCTGCAAAAGAAACCAAAAACGAAGCGAAAGCTGAAGCAAAAGCAGCTCCCGAAGCTCCTGCCGCTACAGAAACAGTAGCTTCTAACGAAGAAGAATAATTCTTTTTTAATTAAATACTAATACAATTGGTTCATTATGTCAACCAAAGGTTATTAATATACTCAATAAGTCGTTTAGCGGTTTCTAGCGAAGCTCTAAGCGACTTATTTATTTAATTTTGAACACTAATACTAAAAAATAAAACGTTATGTCAAAAATAAGTGCTGCAGACGTAAAGAAATTAAGAGAAACTACCGGAGCTGGTATGATGGACTGTAAAAAGGCATTAGTTGAAGCTGAAGGGAATTTCGATACTGCTATTGAAATTTTACGTAAAAAGGGACAAAAAGTTGCTGCTAAACGTGCTGATCGCGAATCGACTGAAGGTGCTGCTATTTCTAAAGTAAGTGCTGATAATACTTCTGGAGTTTCTATCGTATTAGGATGTGAAACAGACTTCGTAGGTAAAAACGAATCGTTTGTTTCTTTAGCTAACGAATTAGCAGAAACAGCTTTAAATTATGCCTCTAAAGAAGAATTTTTAGCTGCTAATTTTCAAGGAGTAACTGTTGCTGATAAATTAGTGGAGCAAACAGGTGTAGTTGGTGAGAAATTAGAAATCAAAGCTTTTGAAAAAGTAGAAGCTCCTTTTGTGGGGTCTTATATTCACGCAGGCAACAAAATTGCTACTTTGGTAGGACTTTCTGCTGCTGCTGAAGGCGCAGAAGTTGTTGCCAAAGATGTGGCTATGCAAGCTGCAGCAATGAACCCTGTTGCTTTGAATGAAGCTGGTGTTGATCAATCAATTATCGATAAAGAAATTGAAATTGCTAAAGATCAGTTACGCGCTGAAGGTAAGCCAGAAGCTATGTTGGACAATATCGCTAAAGGAAAATTAAATCGCTTCTTTAAAGACAATACATTAGTTAACCAAGCTTTTATTAAAGATAACAAGCAAACTATCGCTCAATATGTGAAAACAATTGGTGATGTAGAAGTTACTGCTTTTACAAGAGTTGCTTTAGGTTAACAGCATAAATATTTATTCACTGTTTACAGAGAATAAAAAACCATCGCAATTGCGATGGTTTTTTTTATTCTATATGTGTCCCGTCCTAAAATAGCGCTACAATAAAATGTTGTCTATGAAATAAAACTACCAATTTATAACAGCACTTGCCCAAGTAAAACCACTACCAAAGGCAGCTAACACAACCTTATCTCCCTTTTGTATTTTACCTTGCTCCCAAGCTTCCGTCAGCGCTATAGGAATAGAAGCTGCCGTGGTATTTCCGTATTTCTGAATATTATTAAATACACGGTCATTACTTAATTTAAACTTCTTCTGAATAAATTGCGCTATTCGAAGATTCGCTTGATGCGGAATGAGCATATCGATATCATCTGGAGTCATAGAATTGGCTTTTAAGCCTTCCATGATAACTTCTGCAAATCGCGTTACTGCATTCTTAAAAACAAATTGCCCATTCATGTAAGGATAGTAAGTGATATGATCATCAGTTGCTGTATCACTCTCTGCAATAATTTCTGGAACCCAATGTCCCGTACTTGGTCCAATCAATGCCAATTCTTTGGCGTGCTTACCCTCACTGTGCATATGAGTTGATAAAATAGCTGAATCATCATTACTTCTACTCACTATTGCTGCTCCTGCACCGTCACCAAAAATTACAGATACCGAACGTCCGCGAGTAGTCATATCTAATCCACCGCTATGATTTTCACTTCCAACAACCAAAACATTTGTATACATGCCTGTTTTTATATATTGATCGGCGATTGATAATGCATATACGAAACCACTACACTGATTGCGAACATCAATCGCTGGCACATTTGGCATCTCTAGTAATTCTTGTACTTGCACACCACAACCTGGGAAATAATAATCAGGACTTAGCGTCGCAAAAACAATAAGATCGATATTATCTTTATGAATTCCTGAACGCTCCAAAGCAACTTTAGCTGCTTTAACCCCCATAACCGCCGTTGAGTTACCGTCGCCTTTTTTAATATGTCTACGCTCTTTAATGCCCGTACGCTCTTGTATCCATTCGTCATTTGTGTCCATTACTTTTGACAAATCATCATTTGTCACCACATTTTCTGGTACATACATACCCAATCCTGAAATTTTAGAGCTATACATTATAAAAATTTAAATTCGTTTTGCTAGGTTTTACTGTGTTTTGGTGTAATGTACTAAAATATAACACCATAAACAACGCTATATCCTATTGCAGGATCTAAAATATTTAGAATAAAAAATCAGAAAACGTTGCAAAAAGTAAATTAAGGTATTAAAATGAACGTTCACTCAATAAATAGATTCATTTAATCGGTTTTTCGCGTCACTTAAACAAATGTTTTATGCTATATCGATAAGTAACATTAATTTTGAAGTAACCAACAATAATTCTCTAAACTCGTCGTTATGAAAAAAAATTACTTTTTCGCTATTACTTTTTTAATTAGCGCTCAGTTACTTGCTTCTAATTTTGGAAGTTTAAGCTATGGATATGCAATTAACATAGCGGGCAAACAACGAATGTTAAGCCAAAGAATAACCAAAACTGCACTACTTAAGGCCAATCAATTAGGATCAGAAAATCTAACAACTGACCTTGAAGCTAGTATTTCACTTTTTACCACCAATTACCATACACTCTTAAGGAATTCTGAAAACGCTGATAAAAGATTTGAAAACTTATTAAAAGAAGAATTAAAAGCTTGGAACGATTTCTTAGCAAATGTTAGAGCATTTAATGGCGAGGGTTTAACTTCATTGCTAAATAAATCTGAAATATTATTAGGTGTTTGCCATAAATTTGTATTGGAATTAGAAGCTGAAGCTACTTTTAATGTTGAGGATTTTGGTTCTAAAGAAGAATCTATCTTACAGAATTCAACTATTGATATATCTGGACAACAAAGAGTATTGTCGCAGAAATATAGCGTATACTACTTGGCTGGAATTTTATATGGAATGGAAAGTATTTATGATCCAAAATTAATTGCGCTAAGAAAGCAACAAAGAGATGACCTTTCTTTTTTGATTTTTAATAGTCTTAATAATGAAAAAATTGAAGAGCAATTTATGGAGGTTACTATGCTTTTCGAGTTATTAGATAAGTATCAAGATTTGCCTTCAAATATTTCTATACTAAAAATAGTAAGTTTTTGTGATCGTATTACTCATATTTACGACGATATCACCAACAATTATACTAAGCTTTATTT
>JAHDEF010000142.1 GCA_020628975.1 Aquimarina sp.
TTTCGAAATGTTTTCGCCTCTGTTAGTTACATCTTTTATCATTTCATCGAGTACACCAATCATAAAGCTTCTGCGCGAAGCTTCTTGAAGATACGTTTGCTGATCTAATCGATTATTTTGAGTTTGTATAAGCTTATTCTGATTTCTTAAGTAATAGACCTGTAGTAAAATTAAAAAAGTAGGTAGAAGCGAGGTTATTAACAGAAAAAAACCAATGCGTGTTACCCGCATAAAAATAGCGGTAAGTAATTCAGAAACGGTGTCTTTCGAAACATTTTTGCGTTCTTCTAACTCGGTAAAAAAATCGGTAATTGCATTTTTTAGCTGACTTCCTAAAAGTTTACTAGATACTAACTTCGAGGCTTTAATGCCTTTCTTCCAGCGCTCTTTCTTTTTACTTTCAAACTGAGCAAGTCGCTTACGCAGTTGTTTATTTTCTTCTTCTAGTGATGCGTATTCCATAAGTTTCTTATTAGAATTTAATGTTTACTAGGCTATTTTTTAAAAAAACTATCAAGTATAAGTTTTAAGCCTTTCATTACTAAAAAAATAGCTAAAAGCATAAAAACTACTCCAACGATAAGTACAGGAATAAATAAACCGTGATCTTTATTCATAAAAGCATTGTAAACGATAACGGGTCCTAAAGCTAAGGCACCAACTGCAGCTGCAAGATATTTTACACCACTGGCTAATACGGTTTTATTAGTTCTTTTATATTTATCCATTATTCATCGAAAAATTTGGGGGTGTCTTCTAGTAGAATTGTGCTTTCATACACTTCATTTACACGAAAATACCCAAAAGGGAAATTATCAGGATTTGTAATATTCACAATATTACCTCGAACCTTAAAAGGCACGACCCCAAAAGGTCCGCCACTATCTGTGGTAATTGTTGCTAGATCGTCTATATAAATAGCAAAACGTTGATCGGCACCAATTAGTTTGATTTTTAAATCACGATCCACTTGTTTGTCAAAATTATTTATAAAAGTAAAAGCCGATCCTTCTTCAATAAATTCATCGTCGATGCTAAAAATATCACCACCGCCAAAATCAAAAACAAAGTAGTTAATGCTGCCAGGTTTATCTTGGAAGGTAACTTCAATCACAAAATCTTCTTCATCGAAACCGCCAGGATTTTTGATCTGTTTGGCTTCTATAATTGGTGTGGCTAGTTGTAATTTTTCTGTAGATTCATAAGTTTCCCCATTGTGAATTACTGAAAGTTTAAAAGATTCCGTAGGATCGATGCCATTAATTTTCGTGGTGCTTTCGCTATCTAATGCATAGCTACCGCCGTCAACATGTATAAAATTTAAAATGATATTAGCGTTAATAGCGGTAATAGTCACTTGTGCGTTGGTAACAGGTAGGGGTGTTTCTGAGAAAAAAGAACGGGTAAAGGATAAATTAACTTGAGCAGAATTTTCGAAACCTGTTGCGGTATTTTCATTGCGAGTTCTTAGTAATGCAGCATCGATTACCAAACGTGGTGGTTCAGTATCTAAATCTAAATCAATTGCTTCTTCACAAGCTAATAGGCTAAAGAAAATAACAAAGTAATACCATATTTTTTTCATTTTCTTTAAAATTTAAAATTGTAAGAAACTGCGGGTATAATTCCAAAAATAGAAAGTCGTATAGCTTCGTTTCGGTTAGTTTCAAAATTTCTTTCAAAAGTAATAGAATTGGCGTTTTTGCGATTGTACAAATTGTAAATACTAAAAACCCATTCGCCTTGCCATTTTTTATTTTTAGGTTTTGGCGTGTAATTTACAGCAATATCAAAACGATGAAAATTTGGAAGTCGATTAGCATTGCGTTCACCAAACACAGGAACTTTAATATCAAATGAAGCTAAGTTGTATGCGCCTGATGCAAATGTAGCAGGAACTCCTGTTTGAAAATTAAAAGAAGCATTTAGTTTCCATTTTTTATTAAAACTATAATTTCCTATGATAGAAATATCGTGAGTTTTATCGAAGTTAGAAGGAAACCACTCGCTATTATTAATCCCTATTTCATTTGGAGTTCGACCTGCGATTAATTCTTCAGAGCGAGAAAAAGTATACGCTAACCAGCCCTGAAATTTTCCGATGTTTTTTTGTAGTAAAAACTCTAGACCATAAGCACGACCTTTTCCGAATAATAGTGTACGTTCAATATTTCGGTTTCCAATAATATCAGCCCCATCAAAAAAATTGATCTTATTTTCAATTTCTTTATAATACATTTCTGTAGAAAGGGTAAATGCGCCATCAGCAATATCTCTAAAATATCCTGCAGCCCATTGATTGCTTTTTTCAGGTTCAATAAATCCACCGCTTGGTGTCCAAATATCTAGTGGAGTAGGTGTCGAGGTATTCGAAATTAAATGCACATATTGTACGGTTCGTTGGTAACTTGCTTTAATGGCGTTGGCATCATTTATTTCATAAGCTAAACCAATGCGAGGTTCTAAATTATAAAAGTCTTTCCATATTTTATTGCGAGAAATTGAGGTTTCACCAATCGGATCAGCTTCTTTGTAAATATTGGTGTTCTGTTCGTAAAAAACAGGTTGGTTGTTTTCGTAAATACTAATATTGGGTTCGCCAAACCTTAAGAAGTTACTCAATCGCAATCCAGGGCTTATTTTTAATTTATCAGAAATATCAATATCAGCCTCAACATATAAAGCCCCTTCTAGGCCTTTTTTCTCCGTAAATCGTTCCGATATAAATTGATTGGAATCGCTTAAACTTTTAATACTACCAGGATTGAAACTATAATTTATAAGATTTAACCCATACTTAAGTTTAAATTCATCTTTCAAGTAATGTTCGAAATCGTATTTAAAGTTTAAATACGTAATGTCAGACTTCCACGAGAAGCCAACAACATTCAAATCAAGTTTATAAAAATAATCGGCATAGATCAAAGAAGTATTTGAAAATAAGTTACTAGAAAATACGTGATTCCATCTAAAATTAGTGAAACGATTTCCATATTGATTTGATAATACTCCTTCTAGCTCAAAATTATCGACTCCTGAATATGAGGATAAATAGAAATTATTTTTCTCGTTGATCGTATGGTTCACCTTTAAATTAAAATCATAGTAACTGGCTGAATTACTAATATCGAATAAAGGCAGAAAAAGATGCACATACGAAGTACGACCTGCTACTAAAAATGAGGTTTTATTTTTTTGAATGGGGCCTTCAAGTAAAAGTCTGCTTGTAATCGTTCCGATACCGCCTTCTCCATGAAATTCCTTTTTATTTCCTTCGCGTTGTCTAATATCTAAAACCGACGATAATCGACCACCATATCTTGCAGGAATTCCTCCTTTGTAGAGTTTTAAATCTTTTACAATGTCTGGGTTAAATATGGAAAAAAAACCGAACAAATGGGAAGAAGAAAATAAGGTAGCTTCATCCATTAAAATTAAATTTTGATCGCTACTACCTCCGCGAACATTGAAGCCCGAAGCAGTTTCATTAGCGGTACTAACCCCAGGTAGCAAGGTTATTGCTTTTATTACATCAGCTTCACCTAATACTGCAGGTATGTTCTTTATTGTTGTCCCTTGTAGTGTATTTGTACTCATTTCGGTGCCTTTCAAACTTACTTGTTGTTTAGTTTTGGCAATTACCACTTCATCTAAGGTTTCTAGGGCAGGAGATAATTCGGTCACCCAACTCAAATTTGAATTTACTTGAATGGTTTTAGTAGCAGTTTCATAGCCTATAAATGAATAAGAAATATCATAGGTGCCCTCGGGTACATTAAATGTATAATATCCGTAACTATTTGTAGTGGCCCCAATATTTAAATCTTTAATAAAGATATTTACGCCAATTAGTTTTTCTTGGCTATTGGCATTTTCAACACTGCCACTAATCGTATACTTTTGAGCCCAAATACTTACAAAGCTTAAACTGAACAATAGGTTAAGAAAGTATAGTTGTTTTTTCATTTGTCAGGCAGCTCAGTTATTAATGATAATTATATCAGCTTAAGCAAGGTTAAAAATAATTATATTAATGTATCGTTAAAGTAAACAATTCGTTTATTTTTGTTGCAAATGAAAAGAATTTTATCCTTTTATTTATTTTTATCTTGGATATTGATTTGCACAGCTGGGGGGTAGGTCTACATTTCAATTTCTGAACTAAATCACCTAGGCATGCTGCGTTGGGGGGTAAATTGGTCACCGATTACCGGCAAAATCCTATTGCAGGTTTATATAATCCTGCATCTATTAATGAAACCATGTCAAGTAATTTCTCTGTAAATTACACTAATTTTTTAGCTGATATCAATTATGGTTCATTTGCTACTGCTTATACCATACCACGAACGTATCATACATTTCATATAGGTGTCATTTATATTGATTATGGCGATTTTGATGGTTTTGATTTAGAAGGAAATTCAACAGGAACCTTTGGTGCAAATGAAGGCGCTTTATCACTAGGATACGGATATAAAATACCAAATTCTAATTTTAGAATAGGAGCAAACGCAAAAATTATCAATTCAAGTTTAGAGCAATATAAATCCTTAGGAGTCGCAGGTGATTTAGGAGTTTTATATGTAAAAGAAGAATGGAATTTGAATATCGGTCTTTCTGTTAGAAATATAGGAAAGCAATTAACCACGTTTGCTGATACCGAAGAAGATTTACCGCTAGAAATTAATTTAGGAATTTCTCAGACGCTACAAAATGCTCCAATTCGTTGGTTTTTAAATCTACAGAACTTACAACAATACGAACTGGCATTTACCAACGAAAAC
>JAHDEF010000143.1:0-2482 GCA_020628975.1 Aquimarina sp.
TATATTAATGTATTTTATTTGACCTTGTAAACATATAAAAGAATATTATTTTGATTCAGAAGATTTTAAAAAGAGATAAAGTGGTTTTACTAATGGTTGATATTCCATATCGTCAGGATATCATATCAGAGGATCAATTAAAGAAAAATAAACTACTTCGTAAAAAATACAATCCGCAAAATTCATTTCCTACATTGGTAGGCTTATCTGCTTCTGGTCACGAAATTAATCGTATATCGGCCTATAGTTTTTTGAGAGATACCTCAAGACATTTTAAATTCTTAGATGACTTGATCAACTAGTCTTCTTGAATTTATTTCTTAAGAAAAAATTGTTATTAATTAGATTATAGTAGACTGCCCCAAATAAATATTTTGAATATTAAAGTTGGTCATATCAGGGTTTAAAATATAATCAGCTATAAAGTCACCCACTTTTTCGGTGCTAAGTGGCTTTTCCTTATTCAAATCTTCTGTAGTTAAATTCAATTCCATTGCCTTTGTAACGGCTCTTTTAATCGAGTTGGCTTCTTCCTGAAGTTTAAAATGTTCCAATAACATAACTGCAGAAAGTATAGCACCGACAGGGTTGGCTATTCCTTTGTTGGTAGCTACAGGATACGAACCATGAATTGGCTCAAACAAGCTGTATTTTTCTCCGATAGAAGCCGAAGCCATAATTCCTTTAGAACCTACTAATGCACTAGCTTCTTCCGAAATAAAATCACCAATTAAATTAGCAGTTAAAATTACATCAAAACTTTTAGGGTTTAAGATGATTTTAGCGGCAGCTTGGTCTACATACATTAATTCTACATGAACTGAAGGGTAAGTGGTAGCCATCTCCATTACCGTGCGCTTCCATAAACGAGAAGTTTCTAATACATTAGATTTATCGACAAGCGTAAGTTTCTTTTTACGACGTTGCGCAGCTTCAAAAGCCAAATGAGTGATTCTTTTAATTTCATCAACGTGATAAATACATTCATCAAAAGCTGAATTCCCATCATCACTAATTCCTTTTTTGCCGTAAAATAATCCAGCGCTAAGTTCCCTAAAAATTAAAATATTAGTACCACGTGCATTCTCAGGTTTTAATGGAGAATTATTTAGTAAGTAATTATAAACAATAACAGGTCTAATATTGGCATATAATCCTAGTTCTTTTCGTAACCCAAGTAAACCTTGCTCAGGATACACATTGGTGTTAGGGTCATTGTCGAATTTAGGATCACCAATGGCTCCAAAAAGCACAGTATTACATTTTTTACAAGTATCGATAGTGCTTTGTGGTAGCGGAGTTCCTTCTTGATGTATTGCTGCAGCACCAACAAGCGCTTTATGAAAGTAAAAGTTATGATCATAATATTCAGCAATGGCTTTGAGTGCTTTAACTGATTGTTCGATGACTTCAGGGCCAATTCCATCTCCACCTAAAACCGCAATATCTAACTTCATAATACTTAACTTTTGCTAAATTGAAATTAGTTTTTTCCTGTATAATGCAAAAGAAAAAGTCAGCTTTTCTTTAAGCTGACTTTAAATTTTATGTATGTAGTACTTGTACTAGGCTAATACCTTCATAATTTCGTGAATATCTTCATCTACGACTTCTTTTTTACGATCTGCAAAATTTAAGAATTCTTTGTAAACGTCGTCTAATTCTAACTTAGTCAATTCGTAACCTACTTTTTTTGCACGGTAGGCTAAGGCAGCACGTCCACTACGAGCTGTTAAAACTATAGCAGATTCAGTAACACCTACCTCAGCAGGGTCAATGATTTCATAAGTTTCACGGTTTTTTATTACTCCATCTTGGTGAATACCCGAACTATGAGCAAATGCATTAGAGCCCACAATAGCCTTGTTAGGCTGTACCATCATCCCCATACTTTCAGAAACCATTTTACTGGTATCATATAATAAAGTTGTGTCAATACCCGTAAATAAATTCAAGTCGGGGTGTTGCTTCATAATCATTACCACCTCTTCTAAAGAAGTATTACCAGCACGCTCTCCAATACCATTAATAGTACATTCGATTTGTCGGGCTCCGTTGATAGCACCAGCAATTGAATTTGCAGTTGCTAAGCCTAAATCATTATGACAGTGACATGATAAGGTAACATTGTGAATTCCCTTTACATTCTCTTTCAAATATTTGATTTTAGCACCGTATTCGTCAGGTAAACAATACCCTGTTGTATCAGGAATATTCAATACCGTAGCACCAGCGGCGATCATTGCTTCACACACTTGGGCTAAATAAGCATTTTCAGTACGACCAGCATCTTCTGCATAAAACTCAACATCTTCTACAAAACTTTTAGCATACTTAACAGCAGCTACACCACGCTCAATAATTTTTTCGCGAGTTGATTTGAATTTGTGTTGTATGTGCGAGTCTGAAGTACCAATACCAGTATGAATTCTAGGTTTTATAGCATATTTCAATGCCTCGGCAGCAACCTTGATATCATTTT
>JAHDEF010000143.1:2492-2731 GCA_020628975.1 Aquimarina sp.
ACAGCACGTGTTAATCCACAAACGGTAGCATTTTTTACGATTTTAGTAATTTCTGTGACCGAGTTAAAATCACCAGGGCTTGAAACAGGAAATCCTGCCTCGATGATATCGACACCTAAACGATCTAAACGTTCAGCAATAACTAATTTTTGTTCTGTATTTAATTTACATCCAGGGACCTGCTCGCCGTCTCTTAACGTTGTATCAAAAATTTGTACCTTATTATCGCTCATTACTTG
>JAHDEF010000143.1:2741-4787 GCA_020628975.1 Aquimarina sp.
CAAATGTATATTTTTATAGTCTTAAAACTAACTTCAATTTACAAATTGTTACAATGGTTAGTTTTTTTTTAGGCACTCAAAACCCTTGTAAATAAAGGGATTTAAAGATATTTTCTTACAATGACTAATGAAGTAAAAGACCCGCTTTTTGTATTGGTAAAATCGTTAACGAAGTCCGAAAAACGACAATTCAAAGTTTATGTGGGAAGGTTAGGGGGTAATAATGATTCAAAATTCTTAGCATTGTTTAATTATTTAGATAAAGCTGAAAAATTTGAAGAAGCCATTGTTGTCCAAAAAGGAATCGTAACCAAACAACAACTTTCAAATTTGAAAGCGCATTTGTACAAACAAATTTTGACTAGCCTACGATTAAATCCAGTTCATAAAAATGTTCGTATCAAGATTAGAGAACAAATTGATTTTGCTGCAATTTTATATCATAAAGGCTTGTATAAGCAGAGCTTAAAAATTCTTGATAAAGCAAAATTAGTAGCCATTTCTAATGAAGAAAATAATATGGCTTATGAAATTGTTGAATTCGAGAAATTAATTGAAACACAATATATAACTCGAAGTATTTCGAACCGTGCCGACGAGTTAGCGATACAAGCTAAGCAATTAAGCATGAAAAATGTAATCGCTAGTAGGCTTTCGAACTTATCATTACAGCTTTACGGATTAATGTTAAAGACTGGGTATGCTAAAAATGAAAAAGAACACGAGTATTTAAAAAATTATTTTGAAGGTCGATTACCACAATTTGATTGGAGTCTTTTAGGTTTTCGAGAAAAATTATGGCTGTACAAATCTCACTTGTGGTACAGTTTTATGTCACAAGATTTTTTAGGCGCTTATAAATATGCCTCTAAATGGGTAGATTTATTTTTGGATGAACCTAAAATGATTGAAGTCAATCCTGTTTTTTTCTTGAAAGGGAATAATTATTTGATGGAAACATTGTTCCTAATCAAAGACGGTTCAAAGTTAAAATTTAAAATAGAGCGTTTAGAACGTATGGTAATGTCTGACGGATTTCCGAGGCATGAAAACACCAACGCATTGAGTTTTTTGTATTTAAACACCAATAAACTAAACGTGCATTTTTTAGAAGGTTCTTTTAAAGAAGGAATTCCACTTATAAGTACGATAGAAAAAGGACTTGAAGAGCATCAGAACCATATCGATGTACATCATGAAATGGTATTTTATTACAAAATCGCATGCTTGTATTTTGGAATGGAAGAGCATGATAAATGCATTGAATACTTAGAGCGTATTATAAATAACAAGTCGCTTAAAATGCGAGAAGATTTAATGTGTTTTGCCCGTGTATTAAGCTTGGTGGCTCATTACGAGGCTCGACTAGATTTACATTTAGAATCGCAATTAAAAAACACGTATAAGTTTTTAATCAAAATGGATGATTTATATGCGGTTCAAAAAGAAATGATTAAGTTTTTAAGAAACCTTCAAGATGTAAATCCATTAGAAATTAAAGCTGAATTCAAGAAATTATACGACCGTTTAAAACGTTACGAAAATCATCCTTATGAAAAGCGTGCGTTTTTATATTTAGACATTTTATCGTGGTTACAAAGCAATATTGAAGAACGCCCGATTGGTGATATAATTAGAGAAAAAGCAGCGGCTGAGTTGCGTTAGCTTTTTTATGTTAAAGCCACATCCCATAAATTGTCAGATGGAGTAGGAGCTATTATAGTTAGTGGTTCTTTTTTTGTGGGATGAATAAAGGTTAATTTTCGTGCATGGAGATGTATTCCTCCATTTGGATTACTACGTTTGGCGCCATATTTTAAGTCGCCTTTAATACAACATCCAATCTTATGCAGTTGTGCACGTATTTGATGGTGTCGCCCTGTGTGCAAATCAATTTCTAACAAAGTGAATCGATCTAATTCTTTTACCACTTTGTACGTTAGACTAGCTTTTTTTGATTCGGTAACTTCTTTATCGTGGGCGTATGATTTATTTTGCTTCGTATTTCTTTTTAAAAAATGGATCAATGTACCCGATTTTTCTTTT
>JAHDEF010000144.1 GCA_020628975.1 Aquimarina sp.
CGCCTTGGGCTAGGACAAAAGTAGAAAACCTTTATTTGTTTTCGATCAGAAAAAAGAAGTAATTGAAATGAAGAAAAAAATTTCAATTATTGGTGGTGGTCCATCTGCTCTATCCCTTGCAGCTTTTTTGGATACAAGGAAATATAATGTAACCATTTATGAAAAAAACAAAACACTAGGTAGAAAATTTTTAGTAGCAGGCAAAGGCGGTTTTAATCTTTCCTATGCCGAACCAATAGAATCGTTCATTCAACGATATACTCCTTCATTTTTTTTAGAAAAAGCGCTTTTAAATTTTGATAATACAGCATTGAGAACTTGGCTTAATGATATTGGTATAGAGACCTTTGTCGGATCAAGCAATAGAATTTTTCCAGTAAAAGGAATAAAACCTATCGAAGTATTGAATGCAATTATTAATGATTTAAAGCGGAAAAAAGTCAATATTAAGTTCGAACATCAATGGCTAGGTTGGACAGAAAACGAAGGGTTAGTTTTTTCGAATGGAGAGACGATTCAATCAGACTATATTGTTTTTGCGCTCGGTGGTAGTAGTTGGAGTGTAACAGGTTCGGACGGAAGTTGGCTTGATTTTTTTGATACTAAAAAAATTATAACCCTACCCTTTCAATCTTCAAATTGTGCATTCCAAATAAATTGGTCGGAGGCTTTTATAAAACAACATGAAGGAAAAGCGCTCAAAAATATTAGTATTTCGTGCAGTAATAAAACGAAAAAAGGAGAAGTAGTAATCACTCAATTTGGCTTCGAAGGAAATGCCATTTATGCATTAAGTCCAGAGATACAAAAAGCATTAAACCACAAAAATAAAGCAACTATCTATTTAGATTTGAAGCCTACTTTATCAGTGAATGATATACTAAAGCGATTGCAAAATAATGACAGTAAAAAAACAAGTGAAGTTCTAAAAAAGGAATTAAAGTTGAGCGCCGCTGCTATTAGTTTACTCAAATCCTTGATTACAAAAGAAACATTTTTAGATAAAAAAAAGTTGGTAGATGTTATAAAAAAATTACCTCTCGAAATAATAGCCGCTGCACCTGTTGATGAAGCAATCTCTACTAGTGGAGGAATAGCTCTAGAAGAAGTCAATCAATATTTTGAACTAAAACAATTGCCTCATCATTTTTGTATTGGCGAAATGATAGACTGGAATGCACCAACTGGAGGATATTTATTACAAGCTTGTTTTAGTATGGGGGTCTATCTTGCTCAACATTTAAATACTAAATAATTTTCTATGACTCGACTTTTATGTTGCATCTTTTACTAAAGAATTTTTTCGAAACATACGCTATCTTCTACGCCAATATATTGCGCATAATTTGGTATGCGATAGTAGTCATTTTTAGTGTATAATTTAATTGCTTCTGGATATTTTTTTCCTGTTTCTAAAATACATTTTTTGTAGTTCATTTCTCTCGCCCATTCCTCAAGTCGATCTAATATTTTAGTAGCAATTCCTTTTCCACGATAATCATCACGAACAAACATTCGTTTCACTTCCATCGTTTTTTCATCAAATTGTTTTATTGATCCACAAGCAACAGGAACAGTCCCTATATAAGCTAGGAGTACGTGTTTTATTTGGTCAACTTTGTTAAAGGGAGCATAAAAAGAATGATCTTCTCCATCACGTTTTGCAATCAAGCTATCTAGCATTTTGACAAGATCGACAAAATCAGTATTAAGCGCATCTGTTCTCAAAAAGTAAACATCATTAGTTTGAACTAAATTATCTTTCATTTTCTTTTCCATACAATAAAAAGGTTTTTCTCTACCAGAAAAATAAACTTGCCCTTTGACAATATATTTTCTTTTGAAATAAAAATCAGTACTTCTTTTATTTGCAATATATGCATCTAATCGAATCCAATGATAATTATTTTTTTCGGCAAAGTTTTCTGCAAAATCCATTAATTGACGACCAATACCAAAACCCTGTTTTTGAGGATCAACTGCTAATCTATGAATCACTAGCACCTTCCCATTTTGAGCACTCCAACTAATTGTACGATAAGCAGGATCTTCATATTCATTTATACAGATTACCCCAAAAATAATCTTATCGTGCACTACTTTAAATAAAGATTTATGGCGGATATCTCTGGCTACAATAACAGAATTTGGATAATTATTAGGCCATTGATCGACTCCTTTTTTATTCATGTCGGACTTGCAAGCGTCATAAATCCCCATGATCGCGGGTACATCTTCTTCTAGTGCTACTTCAATTTTCATTTATGCTAAAAATTAAAAATTACAATAATTTGACTAAAAACAGCATACTATGTCATACGAATGTCAAAAGTAGCATTATATACACTCTCCTCCTCATAAAAACAGCTTTATACACCCAACCCTCGTTTTAAAATTAGCTGTCTTATATAATAAGTAGACTTCAATGAAGAAACAAAGTGTCAATTCCTTTTGCTTATATCACAAACTATCTTAATAGTGTAGTGTATCAAATTACGTGTGTTTATTGGCTGAAACGAAAAACCATCTTTGTTTATACCAAAAACCATTTCTAAATTAATGATATTAAAGAATATGGCTTAAAATTAACTATGTATAGATTCATTTTCCTATTTATTTTTACATAAATTTGTTTTCAATTTTTTATTAATAAAAATCAAAATACTTGAGTATGAAAAAGATTTACCAAAATGCTTTGCTACTTATAATAGCCTTACTTTGTAGCCAATCTATGATGGCACAACCACCTATTGCTTTTTTAGTTAATTCACCTATTTCTTCTTCTACTGGACCAGACGATTATGGTGAGCCTGTAGATTTTGGACCAATGCCGTTGGTAACTATGGAACTTAATGGTGATTTAGCTTGGGGTTATGGACCAAGTGCAGATGGCACTACTACTGATAGTTTGGGTTGTATGCCACTTGATACAGATCTTACTGGAAAATTTGCCTTAATTCGTAGAGGTGGATGTGGTTTCAGTCTTAAGATTTATAATGCACAAGAAGCAGGTGCTGCTGCTTGTATTATTTGTAATCACTTAAACCAAGATCCACCAGATGGTAATGAAATCGTTGGAATGTTAGGTGGTGATTCAATTAATGCTGTTACTATTCCTGCAATCTTCTTATCGTTCAACCAATGTGATCAATTCTTATCATATGTAGATGCTGGTGATGCTGTAAATGTTTCTTTAAAGCCTCAAACGTTTTATGATCCAGTTGCTGCTTATGCTTATCATACTCCATTAGAGCAAGTTTTTACTTATGAAAATATCGAAGTAAACCTTGTAAATGCTGATGTAGCTGCTGTAACAGGTGTTGAAGTGACTGCTACAGTAACAGATCCTTCTGGTAATGCTACACCGCTTACAACTATTGTAGACTTAGAAGCTGGTCAAGATTCTATTGTGACTCTTCCTCCTTATGACCCTACTGAATTAGGTGAATATACAGTAAATTACACCAACACTTTAAATAGTGATGTTTTAGAAAGAAAGTTTGTTATTACTGACTATACTTTTGCTCATGATAATGGTAATGTAGATGGTGGTATCGGACCAAGTGAAGAGCAGTTTGCTGAAGCAGCTCTTAAATATCAAACGGGTGCTTTATACTTCCCAGGTGAAAATGGTGGCGTAGCTACTCATGCTACATTTGGTATTTCTAATGCAGCTGCAGTATACACTGGTGATGCTGAATCTGATGTTATTCGTGTACGTGTATTCCAAGCGGATGCTGACGGTGACGGTCAAGTTGATTTAGCTAGTTCATTCACTGATCTTGAAAATAATGTTGTTGGTTTTGTTGATTACGTTATGACGGGTCAAGAAGGTGCTGATCAATTACTAGTTGTTGAATTTGATGAACCAGTCCAATTAGATGCTGATGGTGCTTATTACTTATACTTAGGTTATGATGGTACTTTAGCTGGTTCTGGTGTATCTGTTGATTTCTTAAGAACAAGCAACGAATTGTATGTAGGTAACTACACACCTCTTGAATTAGATGCATTATACTCTGGATGGAATGGTAGTACTATTGTAAACCGTCTTAACTTAGATGGTTTCGATCCAACTTCTGTAGGTTTCGAAGCAGTTGCTCTTGACAAAAATCAAGTAAATGTTTTCCCTAACCCTGCACAAGAATTCGTTTCTATGAATATTACATTAAACGATCTTGCTGAAGAAGTTATCGTAAGAATTACGAATACTTCTGGTCAATTAGTAGAAAGCAAAACGATTAATAACGTTCAAGAAGGAACGTATAACTTTAATACTTCTTCTTATGCTGCTGGTACATACTTTATGAATGTATACACACCAGAAGGATTTAGATCTAAAGTATTTGTTGTTGCTAAGTAATAAATATTATTAATCGCTGATTAATACATTACACAATAACTTAAAAAACCGACTCGATTTATTTCGAGTCGGTTTTTTTATATGCCTTTAATAGACGAAAATAAGTCCATCATTTTGAAATAGAAATCATGTTTCTATATAATTCAAAAAATGCTATCCTAGCGATTGTTTGCATTGACGAATGCAGCAAGAAAAGTAAAAGATTCTTTGATAATTTTTGCAAAAGAATAATAACCCAAACAAAAAAATGAAATCGCTGGTCGTAGTTTTAAACAGCATTCTTTGTGCCACAGGCACAAGCTTAAGCCAATGACCTAATATTTGCGCCGTTTTTAACGGCACCTTTTGCAGGATGCCAAACGCTAGAAAAACAGTATTTATCTAAA
>JAHDEF010000145.1 GCA_020628975.1 Aquimarina sp.
GTATTTATCAGCCCAAAATACCATTGATTTTCTATTATCTATCTTCCAAAAAAACAAAAAAGGTCACAAGACTTAACTTGCAACCTTTAATATTATAAAAAGTATAATCTAAATGATTACTTCACTTTAAAAGCATTTTCTTGAGGAAAATAAGCAACAGCACCTAATTCTTCTTCAATACGTAATAATTGATTGTATTTCTCCATACGATCAGAACGAGAAGCCGAACCAGTTTTGATTTGACCAGTGTTTAATGCCACAGCTAAATCAGCGATAGTATTATCTTCAGTTTCTCCAGAACGGTGAGACATTACAGAAGTATAACCTGCATTATGAGCCATATTTACAGCTGCGATAGTTTCTGTTAAAGTACCGATTTGGTTTACTTTAATTAAGATAGAGTTTGCAGTACCTTCTGCAATACCACGAGATAAACGTTCTACATTAGTAACAAATAAATCGTCACCAACTAACTGTACTTTATCTCCGATTTTCTTAGTTAGATAATTCCAACCAGCCCAGTCATTCTCATCCATTCCATCTTCAATAGAAATAATTGGATATTTTTCACATAACTCAGCTAAATAATCAGCTTGCTCTTCGCTAGTTCTGATTACACCAGAATCTCCTTCGAATTTCTTGTAGTCATACTTTCCGTCTACATAAAATTCAGCAGAAGCACAGTCCAAAGCAATCTTAACATCATCACCAAAAGTATAACCTGCATTTGTAACAGCTAACTTAATAGAATCTAACGCATCTTCTGTACCACCAGCTAAGTTTGGCGCAAAACCTCCTTCGTCACCAACAGCAGTACTTAAACCACGATCATGTAAAACTTTCTTTAAATTATGGAAAATTTCAGTTCCAATTTGCATAGCGTGGGTAAATGATTCCGCCTTTACTGGCATTACCATAAACTCTTGAAATGCGATTGGCGCATCAGAATGTGAACCACCATTAATAATGTTCATCATTGGCACAGGAAGTGTATTTGCACTAACCCCACCAATGTAACGGTATAAAGGCATACCTAGTTCATTAGCAGCTGCTTTAGCTACCGCTAATGAAACCCCTAAAATAGCATTTGCTCCTAATTTAGATTTATTTGCAGTACCATCTAATTCGATCATTACCTTGTCAATCAAGTTCTGTTCGAAAATTGAATATCCTAATAACTCCTCAGCAATAATGTCATTTACGTTTTCTACAGCTTTAGAAACCCCCTTACCCATGTAAGCTTTTCCACCGTCTCTTAACTCTACTGCTTCATGCTCACCTGTGGAGGCTCCTGAAGGTACAGCTGCACGTCCCAAAATACCATTTTCAGTAATTACATCTACTTCTACTGTCGGATTTCCACGTGAATCAAGAATTTGTCTCGCGTGAATATTAGTGATAATACTCATTTTTTTCTTTTTTGTTGATTAATGATAATTACGGCAATATACGAACACTGCCTATTTTTGATATTATTTAACTGTTACTAATTTCTAGATACTAGAATATAGATTTTAGATATCAGACTTGTTAATTATTTACTGACTGATTTCTACTTCTATTATTTGTGTCTATATTCTATACTCTATTTTCTTCGTTATGCTAAATTCGAAATGAATTGATCAAACAAGTACGTTCCATCATTTGGCCCTGGACTTGCTTCTGGGTGATACTGTACCGAGAAGATATTTTTATCCTTCAATTTAATACCTGCTACAGTTCCGTCATTTAGGTGCAAGTGCGTAATCTCTACATTTGGATTAGCTTCAGCACTTTCTTTTTCCACAGCAAAACCATGATTTTGTGAAGAAATTTCTCCTTTACCCGTAATTAAATTTTTTACAGGATGGTTAATACCTCTATGTCCATTAAACATTTTAAAAGTTTTTACACCCTGAGATATCGCTAAAACTTGATGCCCTAAACAAATTCCGAAAGTAGGTAAATTACGTTCTACCAATTCTGAAGCTACTTTAATCGCATTCTCTAAAGGTTCTGGGTCACCAGGTCCATTTGATAAGAAATATCCATTGGGTTTCCATGCTTCCATCTCTGCAAGTGGTGTATCATAAGGGAACACTTTGATGTAAGCATCTCTAGCAGCTAAATTTCTAAGGATATTTCTTTTAATTCCTAAGTCTAATGCTGCGATTTTATATGTCGCATCTGGATTCCCAAAGAAGTATGGTTCTGAAGTAGACACTTTTGACGCCAATTCTAAGCCTTTCATATCAGGAGTAGCATCAAGCTGTGCTTTAAGCTCATCAATTTTATCTACTTCTGTAGAAATTACAGCATTCATAGCTCCGTTGTCACGAATATAACTAACCAGGGCGCGTGTATCAACATCCGAGATTGCTAATAAATTATTTTCTTCTAAGAAAGATTGTAATGATTTACTTCCTGGTCTTGAAAATTCATAGCTAAAATTTTTAACTACCAAACCAGCAATTTTAATAGAGTCAGACTCTACTTCTTCTTCCAAGGTTCCATAATTACCAATATGCGCATTGGTAGCTACCATAATTTGCCCAAAATAAGAAGGATCTGTAAATATTTCTTGATAACCTGTGGTTCCTGTGTTGAAACACACTTCACCAAAAACACTTCCTTCTTTCCCTACTGCTTTTCCGTGAAAAATAGTACCATCAGATAACATAATGATGGCTTTTTTCTTAGACTGGTACTTCATAAAAAACTACTTTGAACGTTGATGATTTACGACCTGCCAATCCCATTTTGGGCATTGCTAAATCTGCGCAAAAGTACAATAAATTGCAGAGTTTTTAATTAAAGTATTTACGAATTTTACCAAAGACCTATTTTTGTTATTTGGGCCCTACCTTGATTTGAAATCAAGGTAGGGCTTGCACTCATACTCCTCGTCTTCTTATCTCTTCAACTTCGCTCAGAGAACGAAGAATATGGGAATAACCGTTATATCCCTAACGCTAAATAATGATTACTACTCCTAAAAACAACCAAACACTTATAATTGTAGACCTCGATAGAACAAAGACATATCATCCCTTACTACAAATCAGCGATCTCATAACACTGATCCCAAATCAAAACTAGAAACACCTCGTAGACATAATCAACAAGATTTCTTGTCAAGAAAGAAATAACAGAGATTAAAATACAACACATAACATCATAAAAAAAGCCCTCCAAAATGGAAGGCTTTTATATTTAGAATTCTAAAATTCTTATTCTTCTTCGCTAGAAGCTGTTTCAGTAGTAGCAGCTTCAGAAGCTTTAGCTTTACCTCCACGACGACTACGACGTGTAGTTTTCTTAGCTGTTTTTCCTGTAGTATAGATTTCGTTAAAGTCAACTAACTCAATCATTGCCATATCAGCGTTATCACCTAAACGGTTTCCTAACTTAATGATACGTGTATAACCACCTGGTCGATCACCTACTTTAGCAGCAACTTCTCTGAACAATTCAGTTACCGCATATTTATTACGTAATCTTGAAAATGCGATACGACGATTATGTGTTGTATCTTCTTTCGATTTTGTAATCAATGGCTCTACAAATTGCTTTAATGCTTTTGCTTTAGCTACAGTAGTATTAATACGCTTGTGCTCTATTAAAGAACAAGCCATATTTGCCAACATTGCACTACGGTGCGCTGTTTTTCTACCTAAGTGATTGAATTTTTTTCCGTGTCTCATGACATTTTATTTACCATCATCTTGCTCTATCTACCCAATATAGAGAGCAAAATATGATGCGATTAATCTTTATCTAATTTGTATTTACTTAAGTCCATACCAAAACTTAATCCTTTAACATTTACAAGCTCTTCAAGCTCTGTTAAAGACTTTTTCCCAAAGTTACGGAACTTCATTAAGTCATTCTTATTATAAGAAACCAAGTCACCTAACGTATCAACTTCTGCAGCTTTTAAGCAATTTAATGCTCTAACAGAAAGATCCATATCAATTAACTTAGTCTTCAGCAACTGACGCATATGTAGCGACTCTTCATCATAAGTCTCCGTTTGCGCAATCTCATCAGATTCTAATGTTATACGCTCATCAGAGAATAACATGAAGTGGTGAATTAAGATTTTAGCAGCTTCTGTTAACGCATCTTTTGGATGAATTGACCCATCAGATTGAATTTCAAAAACTAACTTTTCATAATCCGTTTTTTGCTCTACACGGTAATTTTCGATACTATATTTTACATTCTTGATTGGCGTGTAAATAGCATCTGTAAAAATTGTACCTACAGGAGCGTTAGCTTTCTTATTTTCATTTGCAGGAACATATCCTCTTCCTTTCTCAATAGAAATCTCTATTTCAAGATTTACTGACTTATCTAAGTTACAAACTACTAAATCTGGATTTAATACCTGAAAACCTGAAACAAACTTTTGAAAGTCACCAGCAGTTACTTGCTCTTGACCTGAAAAAGACATAGAAACAGTTTCATTTTCCACATCTTCTATTTGACGCTTAAAACGCACTTGTTTTAAGTTCAAAATAATCTCTGTCATGTCTTCTACAACGCCAGAAATAGTTGAAAATTCGTGTTCTACACCTGAAATTCTAACAGAAGTTATAGCAAAACCTTCTAAAGATGAAAGTAATACCCTACGTAACGCATTTCCTATTGTTAAACCATAACCAGGCTCTAAAGGTCTGAATTCGAATTTGCCTTCAAATTCAGTAGAATCAATCATGATTACCTTATCGGGCTTCTGAAAATTTAAAATTGCCA
>JAHDEF010000146.1 GCA_020628975.1 Aquimarina sp.
ACGGCCATAAACGCCTCTTGTGGAATTTCTACATTTCCTACCTGACGCATACGCTTCTTTCCTTTTTTCTGCTTTTCAAGTAATTTACGCTTACGAGAAATGTCCCCTCCGTAACATTTTGCGGTTACATCTTTACGAAGTGCTTTCACTGTTTCGCGGGCGATAATTTTCGCTCCAATAGCAGCCTGAATCGGAATGTCGAATTGCTGGCGCGGAATTAATTCCTTCAACTTCTCACACATTTTCTTACCAATATCGTAAGCATTACTTTGGTGTAATAAAGCAGAAAGTGCATCTACGGTATTTGCATTTAGTAAGACATCTACTTTTACCAGTTTCGAAGCACGCATTCCAATAGGCGAATAATCAAAAGATGCATATCCTTTAGAAACGGTTTTCAAACGATCGTAAAAATCAAATACAATTTCAGCCAAAGGCATATCGAACGTTAACTCTACACGCTCCGTTGTCAAATAGGTTTGATTTGTGATTTCTCCACGCTTTTCAATACAAAGCGACATCACATTCCCCACAAAATCAGATTTTGTAATAATAGTTGCTTTAATGTAGGGTTCCTCAACACGATTCATCGTAGAAGGATCAGGTAAATCTGACGGATTATTTACCAATATCGCCGTATCTGGCTCCTTATTAGTATATGCATTGTACGATACGTTGGGTACCGTAGTAATTACCGTCATATCAAACTCACGTTCTAAACGTTCTTGGATAATTTCTAAATGTAACATTCCTAAGAATCCACAACGAAAACCAAAACCTAAAGCTGCTGAACTTTCTGGCTGAAATACCAAAGAAGCATCATTCAACTGTAATTTTTCCATTGAAGAACGTAAATCTTCATAATCTTCAGTATCTACAGGATAAATTCCTGCAAATACCATAGGCTTCACATCCTCGAAACCACCAATCATTTCCTGAGTAGGGGTAGCCGCATCGGTAATAGTATCTCCTACTTTTACTTCACGAGCGTCTTTAATTCCTGTAATTAAATACCCAACATCACCAGTATTAATTTCTTTTTTAGAAACTTGATTTAGCTTAAGTGTTCCCACTTCATCAGCGCCATACTTTCCATTGGTCGCCATAAACATAATCTGCTGATTCTTCTTTATAGAACCATCAATTACCCTAAAATAGGTTTCCACTCCACGAAATGGATTGTATACCGAATCAAAAATTAATGCTCTTAATTGCCCGTCAGGATTTCCTTTAGGGGCAGGCACACGTTTAATAATGGCTTCTAAAATTTCTACAATTCCAATACCCGTTTTAGCACTTGCCGGAATCACTTCTTCAGGATCACAACCTAATAAGTCTACAATATCATCAGTTACTTCTTCGGGGTTAGCACTTGGTAAATCGACTTTGTTCAGCACAGGAATAATTTCCAAATCATTCTCTAATGCTAAATACAAATTTGAAATCGTTTGTGCTTGTATACTTTGTGCGGCATCAACAACTAATAAAGCCCCTTCACAAGCGGCAATAGATCGCGAAACCTCATAAGAAAAATCAACATGACCAGGGGTGTCAATTAGATTCAATATGTATTCCTGACCTTCGTAAGTATATTCCATTTGAATGGCGTGACTCTTAATCGTAATACCGCGCTCACGTTCCAAATCCATACTATCCAATAACTGCGCTTGAGCTTCACGCTTAGTTACCGTAGCTGTTTCATCTAATAAACGATCTGCCAAAGTACTTTTACCATGGTCAATATGTGCAATAATGCAGAAGTTACGTATGTGCTTCATCTATCTATTTCAATTATTTGGCGGGCTGAACCGGGCTTTCGGCTATATCTTTTTGTCTTTAGGTTTCCACTTCGTTCCACCCGACAAAAAGGATGCCGCCTCTATCCCTGCCCGAAGGCTATCGTGCAAAGATAGTTTATTTACCCCTTAAGTAAATAGAACGTTTGCTAAAGCATTGCTTTTAAAAAAACAGTAAACTACCTTCAGCAAGCTCACTAGGTATTTTAAAAGAAACAGCATCTTAATTCCAAGGTTAACCTTGTGTATTATACCTTTTGGGGTAGCAACAAAGTTACGATTTCAGTAAAATCGTAACTTTGTTGCTAAACCTCAAAATATGCGAACACACTACACTTTAATTTTTCTTGTAGGAATATGCTCTTCAATCCTAAGTCAAAACCCTAAGATTACGATTTCAGATTCAAATGGCACTAATAACCCAGGGGATTTTTCCGTTTCGGAAAACAGCACCATACAGACCGGATCATTTAGCCTAGTAGCAAATGATGGTTTCTCTTCTACGAGTCCTGTTTTAAGTATTGCAGATGAGAATGTGGGAAGTACCGATATTACTTTAACACAACTAAATAACTTAAGTAGCACTCCTATAGTAATTACTGGCGGAAATGATGGATCGTTAACTTTAACTGATTTTAATATTGGTACAGGGATCGTCTTATTTGAATTCGATCCAACGGGGATCAATCGAGATCATAGTGCTGGCGACAATAGCGTTATCGAAACCTATCAAATCACGTTAACCGATGCCCTTGGAGCTTCCGTTAGCGATAGTCTAGATATCTTAATCACCGACACAGCACCTACAGCTGCGGCAGATCGGGTTACGTTTAATGAAGATGAAACTGCCTATGCTTTTGGTGATGTAATCAACGGAGGAAGCTTCTGTGGAGGGTTTGGCACTGATATAACTTGTTTTTTAGGTGCAGATACATCAGGTTCAGATACTGCTATAGAAGTTATCGATTATTCTTTTAATGGAAATTCTGTTATGGGAAATACCGTTAACAATGACTTAATTATTGATAATATCATTTCACGTCGCAATTTTAGTATCGATGGTACATTTGGTATTCGAATTTTATCCGAGATGGATCAAATACAAGAGCTTGATAATGGAGATGTTATTGAAAGAATTATTCAATATACGATTACAGACACAGATGGGGACACGTCGACTTCTACACTTACAATCACAATCGAAGGAGTTGACGAGCCTGCTAATGTACAAGCCATTCGTGATGCAGCAGGTACTTCTAATAGCGTTTCTGTAGCCCAACTAAATGCTATTGATGGAGTTAGTGGTGCTGTGGTAGAAAGAGAATCATTTTACCAAGCTGCTATCGAAAATGCTACTGGCGAAGATATTGATATCGCTTCCGAAATTCAGGCCTTAGTAGATACTGTGAATGCTCTAGATATTGTAAATCCTCGTTTAGCTTCTGTAATTAGACAAGATCCAATGGTCGAAACTACCGATGCTGACAGTGTGACTTTACGTTATGTTTTTGACGAACCGGTTATGGGAGTTACCACTTCAAATTTTACCACTACAAATCCATTAACTACTATTAATGTTACACCTGTTCCTACGCCAGTTTCTACTTTTGATTCTACACCGATTTATGATGTTACTTATAGCGGTAATAGCATAGCTAACTTTAATGGAGTGGTAACTTTCCCTTTCGATGCTTCAGGTATTACCGATACAAGCAATAACCCAATAATAACTAATACTGTAGTGGGTACTAATGAAAATACTTATGAATTTGTTAATATTTTAATTTCTATTGCTGCGCCAAGCCAAACCATAGCAAATGCCAGTAGTACGGTGAGCTATAGTGTCCTGTTCTTTTTTCAAGACAATATTTCTCTTACTACTAACGATATTATATTAAACACTACGGGAGATGCTACCGCAGATATTGCAGTTAGCAATGGAATTATAGCCAACCAAAGAAACATTACATTCAGTAATATTTCTGGGAATGGTACTATCGGATTTTCGATAGCTGAAGGCGCCGCTACAAGTAATGCTGGTTTTCAATCAGAAGCTTCGGTAGACAGTGTTACTTTTGCCGTCGATACAGCGAAACCAACAGTAGTTTTATCTTCCAATGAAAGTAACCCAACGACGAACAATCCAATTACAGTAAATGTGACTTTCAGTGAACCTATTTCCGATTTTATCGAATCTTCTTTTGAGGTTATGAATGGAACCGTATCTAACATCAATGGCTTTGATAGTAATTTTACAATATCTGTAACTCCAACAGACTTTGGTTTGGTAGAAGTGACTTTTAAAGAAAATGAGACTTTAGACGTAGCTGATAATTTTAATGAAGCAAGTAATACGTTTTCGATTATCTACGAAGATTTTACACTTAAAACTAATGAGTTTTCTACTGAAGAACTAGGTCTTGTAAACCCTGTTAGTGATATAATTTTGATGCCAGAATCAGTTCAAATAGATTATATAAGTATTTATGATATCAGAGGGCAAGTTATAAGTAATTCTTTAAACACGGAAAATTTGAGTTCAGGTGTTTATATCTTAGAAATTATAGATCAAAAGGGGAGGAGGTTTACTTCAAAAGTAATAAAAGAGTAGCCGAGATCGATATAAGATTGGGACTGCCTAAACGATGTCACCTACTAGATTAATAACTTAACGGATAAAGCTAGAAAATTTCAGGGGTGTTGTTTTTATTCTATAGGTGACCCAATGAATTTTAGGAAATTTATTGAGGAGTCTCTCTACAATATTTTAAAAGATATTTTTGTCCTAATTTTAATTGTGAAATTAATGAGATTCATGTTTTCGTAGGAATGGTGATTTTAGTCTACACTCACAAGTTGATAGGTGTTTTGTAATTGTTGAAGACAGCTAAGTTGAATAGCCTATGAAGATTAAAGTATTTTAATTTTTGGGCA
>JAHDEF010000006.1:0-981 GCA_020628975.1 Aquimarina sp.
ATGGCGATTCCTGTAGTTCAAGGTCGAAAAACGGAATCCGAACGCTTTGCAGGTGCCGATGATACGTTTTGTATTGAAGCATTAATGCAAGATGGAAAAGCATTGCAAGCCGGTACTTCTCATTTCTTAGGTCAAAATTTCGCTAAAGCCTTCGATGTAAAATATACCACTAAAGAAGGTAAACAAGAATATGTTTGGGCTACTTCTTGGGGAGTTTCTACTCGACTAATGGGGGCTTTAATTATGACCCATAGCGACGACCAAGGTTTGGTTTTACCTCCAAATTTAGCACCAACACAAGTAGTTATTGTACCTATATATAAAGGAGAAGAACAACTTGCTCAAATTTCAGAAGTCGCAAATAGTATTGTTAAGGAATTACGCGATATTAATATATCGGTAAAATTCGATGACAGAGACACTATGCGCCCAGGAGCAAAATTTGCGGAGTATGAACTTAAAGGAGTTCCTTTACGTATTGCTATAGGCCCAAAAGATTTAGAAAAAGGACAAGTTGAGCTAGCAAGACGTGACAATTTAACTAAAGCTGCTATTCCTAGAATAGGTTTGGCGGGACACATAAAAGACTTACTTGGTCAAATCCAAGAAGGGCTATTTAAAAAAGCTATTCAATACAGAGAAGATCATACAACTGAAGTAAATTCATTTGAAGAATTTAAAGAAGTATTAGAAAACAAAGGTGGTTTTATTTCAGCGCATTGGGATGGAACCATTGAAACTGAAGCGAAAATAAAAGAACTTACAAAAGCTACCATTCGCTGTATTCCTTTTGAATTTAAAGCAGAAGAAGGAGTTTGCATCTATTCTGGAAAGCCATCTAAAACGCGTGTATTATTTGCAAAAGCCTATTAAACAACGAAAAATAAAAAATTGTATTTTTTTTATTTAGGTTGCTTGCGGAATAGAAAATAAGGAGTATATTTGCATCCGCATTTACGGCTTGGCCCGTTCGTCTATCGG
>JAHDEF010000006.1:1081-2800 GCA_020628975.1 Aquimarina sp.
TTAGGACATCAGGTTTTCATCCTGGGAAGAGGGGTTCGATTCCCCTACGGGCTACTTTACTAATTATGGATTCAGAATGTTGAATTCAGAATTTAAAATCAAAACTGATTTATTCATTTATGATTTTATTTTAGCAAAAGCTAAATTTAAAATTCTGCATTCTAAATTCTTAGTTTAAATTAGGCCCGTTCGTCTATCGGTTAGGACATCAGGTTTTCATCCTGGGAAGAGGGGTTCGATTCCCCTACGGGCTACATTTTTTGAAGAAATTAATAAAATAACCACATGGCAAATCACAAGTCAGCTTTAAAGAGAATTAGAAGTAACGAGGCTAAAAGATTAAGAAATAGATATCAACATAAGTCTACACGTACTGCTATAAAGAAGTTACGTGAAGCTGGTAAAGATGAAGCAATTGCTTTATTACCAAATGTTATCGCTATGGTAGATAAGTTGGCAAAAAACAACATTATCCACAAAAACAAAGCGGCTAACACTAAATCTAAATTAACGAAGTACGTAGCTTCGTTATAGAGATTGATATCTTCAAAAATATTCGACTTCCTTTTTCAAATTGAAAAAGGAAGTTTTTTTGTTTGTATTAAGTAAGTCTTAAGCAAGTGTACTTAGAAATCAAAATTTCTTTGATACTCTTTCTTTTGTATATCCTTAGGGTTTATTATTTTTACGATCCAAATTTCGGGATGTAGCTTAGTCCGGTTAAAGTGCACGTCTGGGGGGCGTGAGATCGCTGGTTCGAATCCAGTCTTCCCGACTATAAAGCCCAATTACCACAATATAATTGGGCTTTATCATCAAACTTCTCACATTTCCATTCAATTTTAGTTTACTATTTTTCAAAACTGTATATTTCTAAAATAAAACAGCATCTATTTTCAATGTATATTATAGGAATTACAGGGGGTACAGCAAGCGGAAAAACAACTTTTGTATCAAAACTTAAAGAAAAAATTGACCCTAATTATATAAATATTATAAGTCAAGATGATTATTATAAACCTTTAGCTCATTTATCGGCTAGCGAAAAAGCTACTGTAAATTTTGACCACCCAAACGCGATTGATTTCGAATTGTTAGCACGGCATATTATAGCTTTAAAAAACAATACCCCAATTTTAAAACCGATGTATGACTTTGAAATTCATGATCGCTTAGAAGCAAAAAAAATAGTTACACCTAAACCCATTCTTGTTATTGAAGGTATTTTAATATTGACTTCCGAAAAAATAAAAGCTTTATGTGACTACGCTATTTTTGTGGATGCTCCGAAAAAAATTCGCCAAAAAAGACGAATCGATAGAGATATTTCTGAAAGAGGACGCACGCTTGAAAGCGTACTGTATCAGTTTGAAAACCATATTCACCCTATGCACGATCAATTTATTGAACCTGTAAAAACTTCTGTTCATAGAATTATTGATGGTACTATTTCTTTCGATAAGCCCTTAGAGGAACTTGTCAATTTGATAGAGAATCAAGTATCTTTACCGTAAATTTTTGTTTTCTATGTCAGGCGCATCGCTTTTAAAACGCACCTTAAAATTTCTAAGTAACAAGTACATTTTGATTACCACTGTATTTATTATTTGGATGCTTTTTTTGGACAGTAATACTTGGCTCATTTGGAAACTGAATAAAGAAATTTCTAAGACTGAAAAAAGTATCGATTATTACCAAAATGAAATCGAGAAAGATGAA
>JAHDEF010000006.1:2810-27957 GCA_020628975.1 Aquimarina sp.
AAAATGGTTGTTAAGGAGACTTGAAAAATTAAAAGATCCTGAAGCGCTTGAAATTTATGCTAGAGAGCATTTTTTTATGAAGAAGAAAAATGAAGATATTTTTATTATAGAACAAGCTACAGATTCATTGTCGCATGAAGAATGATATAGTGCAAAAGTTTTTTCAACCTACACCTTTAAAGGCTTGGAAACAAAAAGTACAATACCTATTACTAGGGGAAGATTTTGAAAAAACGCTAGTTCGCAAAACATCAGACCAAATCAATGTACTGCCCTATTACTACTCAGATAAAACACAAGAAAAAATAAGTGTTGACCAAGCTGACCATACAAAAACAGCTGTATACATCGACGAGACTAACGAATATGAAGCCAATAAAAAAGCTATTGAAGCCCTAAAATTAGGAGTTGATAAGGTTTTTTTTAGTTTACACCACCCGCTTGTTAATGTAGATCGATTAGTAGAAAATATTTATTGTCCAATATATTTACAATGCTTTTTTTTAGATGTTCACTTTCTTAAAAAAGTAGAATTACACAAACACGTAACCATTTTAATTGATCCCTTAGGAAAGATTAGTAGAACTGGCGACTGGTTTACAAACGAAAGCTTAGACGTAAATAGCGCAAAAAATTTACTAAAAAATAAGGTGGTAGAATGTTGTGTTAACCTAAGTGTTTTCCAAAATGCTGGGGCAAATATTCCACAACAACTGGCTTATAGCCTAAGCCAATTAGCTTGGTATATGTCTAGGTTTCCTTCTATAAATAAAATAAATTACATCGTCAGTCATAATACAGATGTTTTACTAGAAGTCGCAAAAGTGAAAAGCCTAAAAGCACTACACGAATCGTTTTGTGCCGAAAATAAGATTGATATAGCTTATAGCCTAATTCAACAAAAAAGTAGTTTAAACCTTCGCGTATTTCCTTCTCGCATAAATTTATCATTAGAAAGTATAGAACATTTGATCGGCTTCTCTAGCGGAGTTGATACCATTTGCTCTATGCCTAATCATTTTTCTTTTTTTGAAGAAGATGCACATTATACTAAACAAAGTATTGAACTTCTTACAAATACTTCTTCTCAAAAAATTCCGTCGCATGATGGTGTTTTGGCTGTAGAAAAAATAGCACTTCAACTTTCAGAAAAGAGCTTGAGTATTTTTAATGAAATTAGTAAAGGAGGAGGCTATTTAAAGCAATTATTAAAAGGAACCATTCAACATAAAATTCAAGAAAATTATCAAAGTATTGCTGCTAATTACAATGAATTAAATGAGACTGAAGTAGAACATAAATTGGTGAAAACCTATCCTTTTTCAAAATTTCAAAAGAATTTTACATTAGTAAAACCCATAACTCCTAAAAAACAAAGTGAACTATTAGAGCAGCCGATTTGGGAAAAGATTTATAATTCCGAAAAATGAAAATAAAAACAAAACCTTTTATTTCTGAAGATTTTTCACAGGCGAGCTTTGCGCCTTATACTCGCGGTTATAATGCCATACCCAAAAGTATAAGCTTTGAAACGAATATTGATCTTGATGCTATTTATATATTACGCAGTTACACTACTGAAGAAATTGCTGCATTATTAAAAGAAACTGCCTCCATAAATAATCCTAACATATTATTGGCTGTACCCATAACAGAAATTAATTTTATAGCTGTAGTAAGATCAATAAGAACGTTATTTGCAGTTATGGATGCAAAAAATGAAGTTCCTACTAAAAGAGAAGCTCGTTTCACCATTCAGCTATCCGAAAATGGACTTGCTACTCAGGAAATTTATTTTGCACAACTCGCGCAAATCGATACTGTTTGGTGTACTAACGAAAGTGTTCCTAAATTAAAACTTATACTGCCACATTTACCTACTCCACCAATAGATGCTTTTTATGGCAGTTTACTTTTGACAGAAAGAACCAATCATTTCATGAAAAATGTGTCCCAAAAGTTATTCGATAATTAGGCATTTGGATGATCGGGACTAGTATATTCTACAATATCGATACCAATACCGTTAGGGTCTTCTATCGCAAAATGACGTTCGCCCCAAGGTTCATCACGTAAAGATATTTTTATCGCTACACCCTTAGCTTCCATAGCATGATGAAAAGCATTGACATCATTTACTTCAATAGTCAAATACATACCATGACCCGTATAAGGTTTATGAAAGAAATCGGCTTGCGTAGGGTGATTAGGAAGTAAAAAACTTACACAATCTTTTTGATTAGGGGTTTGTAGTAAAAGGTAAAATTCATTTTCAAATTTTACTGTAAATTCTAAAATTCCTGTGTAGAATAATTTGGTTTCAGATAGTTTTTGGGTAATAATACCTGCGTTTAGCCTCATAAAGCCTCAGAATTTAGGGTTGGTAGTACATTCCCTTCAATATACTGATTTTTAAAACAAAACGTATATATATTTGTCGTATATTCCTTTTATGAATGGAATTGATCTTACAAAAAAGATGTTACGCAATGACGCCTTGAAAGGCAAAACAATCATAGTAACAGGCGGCGGTAGTGGACTTGGAAAATCAATGACTTCTTATTTTATGGAGCTTGGAGCCAATGTTGTGATTACTTCTAGAAACCTTGAGAAGTTAAAAAAGGTAGCTGAAGATCTTGAAGCTACTTACAGCTCTAAATGTTTACACATAGCTTGTGATGTTAGAAATATTGAAGAAGTCGAAGCTATGCACACCAAAGCTATAGCAACTTTCGGAAAGGTAGATGTATTATTGAATAACGCCGCAGCAAATTTTATTGCTCCTACGGAACGTCTTTCTGCTAATGCGTTTGACACCATTATCGATATTGTTTTAAAGGGAACGAAAAACTGTACCTTAACTTGTGGAAAGCATTGGATCAACACCCAACAAACCAATACTTCTGTATTAAATATTGTAACTACTTATGCTTTTACGGGCTCGGCTTATGTGGTACCTAGTGCAACAGCAAAAGCAGGAGTTTTAGCGATGACTAGATCACTTGCCGTAGAATGGGCAAAATATGGTATGCGTTTTAACGCCATAGCACCAGGACCTTTCCCTACCAAAGGTGCTTGGGATCGTTTGCTACCCGAAGATATTCGAGATCAATTTGACCTTACCAAAAAAGTTCCGCTAAGGCGAGTTGGCGAACACCAAGAGTTAGCCAATTTAGCCGCATATTTAGTTTCTGACTTTTCAGCTTATATGAATGGTGAAGTAATTACTATTGATGGTGGCGAGTGGCTTCAGGGTGCTGGTCAAATGAACTTATTGCAGCAGATTCCTGAAAAACTATGGGATCAACTTGAAGCAGCTATTCGTGCAAAAAAGAGTAATTAGAGTTATTTTAGGACTTTGTCAATTATACTTCCTGTACAACCATTTGGATTTGCAATCCCCATAATAGCACACATTGTTGGGGCAATATCAATTACCGAAGTTTTTTCATAGGTTTTCCCCGATTGTATTCCTTTTCCATAGAAAATTAAAGGCACGTGAGTGTCGTAAACTTGTGGACTTCCATGAGTAGAACCTTTTTCATGGTAAACAATATAAGCGGGTTTATACACCAAAAACACATCTCCACTCATACGCTGATGAAAACCATTCTGTACCAATTTAGCTATGGGATCTGTCATTGACCTTGCACTTAGCTGTTCTCTAGTAAATACATATTGTATTTCTACTTGATGTTCCAAATAGGTAGCAATATATTTTTCAACATCGGTTGCAGCTAATTTGTTTTCCTTCAGTTTTTCTTTATTCAAAAACAACTGTTGATTTGAGAAGTTTTCAATACAGTTTTCTAATCCAAATTCTAATTTCAAACTTGCTTCTATGCGCTTTTTCAAATCTTCTTCATTAATATATCCCGCTGGTATTTTCTTATCTTTTAAGAATGATGGTACTTGTATGGCGCCATGATCGGCGGTTAAAAACAAGCTGTAATTCCCTAAACCAACACTATTATCTAAGGCTTCAAATAAGGTTTCTAGCTCTTTATCCAAACGCAAATAAGTATCTTCAACTTCTACTGAATTCACCCCAAAATTATGCCCTATGTAATCCGTACTTGAATAACTTATGGTCAATACATCCGTGTCATTATCTTTTCCTAGTTTTTCGTTTTTCAACGCTTCAATGGCAAAATCGGTAACTAAAGAATTTCCATGAGGTGAATCTTTTATAATATCATAGTCTTCATTTTTTTCACTTAAACCTTCTAAATCATAGGGTAAGGTTGCAATTTCTCTTCCCTCGAAACCATGTTCGTAATTATTAGAATCGGCACCACTAGCTTTATATGTATTTATTGGAAATAACGGATTCCAAGCTTTTAGGTATTTTTGTCCTGGCTGATTTTGATTGATCTTTTTCACCCAAGTGGGTAAAGTTTCTCCATAAAAATCTGTTGAAACCCATTTCCCTTCTTCTTTCCCACGAAACCAATAAGCTCGATTTGCCGTATGACCTGCAGGCAATACTGCTCCCCTATCTTTTATGCTTACACCAATGGTTTTTCCACGAAATTGTGTGTGCAGTCTATTGGCATCCGCAAAGCTCATACTCAACATACGTTTAGGTGACATTTTTTCTAAATCACTGCTTGTCCCTTGTGTCACTACTTGATTATCGCTAACACAATATACTGTTTGCTTTTCAAATTTGTCGTACCAATTGTTAGCTATAATTCCGTGATTTGAAGGTGTGGTTCCTGTATATATAGAAGCATGACCAGGACCCGTAAATGTCGGCATATAATTAAAGTGATGGTTGCGACACTCGAATCCATCGTTTAGTAATCTTTTAAAACCCTTGTCACTAAAACGCTCGTAAAATCTTGATATATAATCGTAACGCATTTGATCGACAACAATACCTACTACAAGCTTGGGGTTTGCCGCATAATCTTGAGCGTTTATTGTTACACACAAACTCAACATTCCTATAAATATCCTCGTTTTCATAGACTTACTATTAGTATTACCAAATTAACACATTCAACTGAATTAACACTTATACGAATTGCATTCTATCCTATAAGTACAAATAATTATATTAGCCCCTAAAAAATGCCTGTTAATATACACGATAGTTGGAAAAGCGTTTTAAAGGAAGAATTTGAAAAAGACTACTTTAAAGAATTAATATCTTTTATTAAATACGAGTATCAACAACATACGTGTTACCCTCCGGGGAATGAAATTTTTTCTGCATTTGATTACTGTCCTTTTGAAAAAATTAAAGTGGTTATTATTGGACAAGATCCGTATCATGGGCCTAATCAAGCCAACGGATTATGCTTTTCTGTTAAAGAAGAAATTCCTCATCCGCCATCACTTATTAATATTTTTAAAGAATTAGAAAGCGACATAGGAAAACCATATCCCAAAAGTGGCGATTTATCTTATTGGGCAACTCAAGGAGTATTACTTCTAAATGCCACATTAACCGTTCGAGCACACGAAGCGGGAAGTCATCAAAAACAGGGATGGGAAGTTTTTACCGATGCTGTAATTCAAAAAATTTCAGAGCAATGTAATGATATCGTCTTTTTATTATGGGGTGGTTTTGCTAAAAAGAAAGGGAGGAAAATTGATGCCAAAAAACATCATATTTTAACTTCTGGTCATCCTTCACCTTTAAGTGCCAATCGAGGATATTGGTTTGACAATAAACATTTCAGTCAAACTAATGCTTATTTAAAATCTATTGGAAAAGCTGAGATAGAATGGTAATTTTCAATAGTTCTGAGTTTTTATCTCTGAAAGCTGACAACTTACAGCTATCAACTATAATAGAGAAACATCTCCTTTTCCTTCACGTAGAATATCAATTTCACCATTCGATAAATCGACTACTGTTGATGCGGTATTTCCGCCGTAACCACCGTCAATAACAACATCTACTAATTTTCCCCATTTTTCAAAAATCAACTCGGGGTCTGTGGTGTATTCAACAATTGTATCATCATCTCTAATAGATGTATTTACTAACGGATTTCCTAAGCGTTCTACAATAGCTTGACAAATTGCATTATCGGGCACACGAATTCCTACCGTTTTCTTCTTTTTAAAAACTCCCGATAACTTATTGTTACTAGGCAAAATAAAGGTAAAAGCGCCCGGCAAGCATTTTTTTAAAATTTTAAACACCCACGAATCTATTTGACGTACATAATCTGAAAGATTGCTTAAATCGTGACAAATAAAAGACCAATTGGCTTTTTCGAGTTTCACCCCTTTTAATTTTGCCAAACGATTCAAAGCTTTTTGATTGGTAATATCACAGCCCAATCCGTAAACAGTATCCGTTGGGTAAATGACCAAACCTCCTTTTTGGAGTACAGCTACTACTTCATCAATAGCTTTTTCGTTAGGATTATCAGGGTATATTTTTATGAGTTTTGCCAAAGTTGAATTATTTTATTTACAAATTCTTACTACTTAAGATACTACTTTGAATTCGTTAAAACAATTCATCTACCAAAAATTACAGTTCGGTTACTATTAGATGGCTTCTTTTAAATTCTTACACATATTTGAACATCAAAAAAATATATTATGAAACCTATTATTTTATGCTTTGCTGTACTAAGTTCTAGTATGCATTTTCTAACAGCACAAAACAACCATTCTATTACTGTTGAATTTTCTAATCTTAAACAACATTCTGGCAATCTATTTATTGGATTGTATGATAGTGAAACTAATTTTTTAAAACATCGTTTTAGAGAAACAGCTATTGCAGTACATAAAGACATTGAAAGGGTTACTTTTAAAAATATTCCTGATGGCACTTATGCGATTTCTTCTTATCACGATGTGAATGATAATGGTAAAATGGATACTCGATTCTCCTTTATTCCTAAGGAACCTGTAGGAACCTCTAATAATGCCAAAGGAAAATTTGGCCCTCCCAAATTTGCCGATGCTAAGTTTATGGTTAATAAAGATTTGAAACTTAAAATTACGATGAGGAAGCCTTAAAAAACAACAATGAGACTGTCTAAAAGTATCATAAACGAAGGCCGAGCGTTAGTCGAAGCCTGTAGGCGAGCTGATAATCAAGCCACATTTCGGCTTCGCTCAATGTTCGTTTAGAGGATATTCAGCTTTTTAGACAGCCTCATTGTTATTTTAAATATGCTTGAGAAATATTATTCAATAGCAATAAATAACTCTCCTACAGCCGCTCCACCAAAACCTAGATCTTCAATTTCAAGTCGATAACTACCAGGAGTCAATGCAAATTCATTTTGATTTATAATTCCTCTATTCCCAGAATCAACTTGATTTTCGAAATTTGGGAAATTTCTATACAGTCTAATTCTTGTATTATCTAAACCTGTACCAATACGATAAGAAGCATCCTCTGCAACTTCAAACGTATAGCTTAATTTATTTGATAACTCTTGCGAAAAATTAAAATTCTCATTGGTTTCAAACGGTACGCTAACAACACCTAGATCAATCGTATTGCTAATTTCAGCAGTAAAATCATCACTAATACTAATATTAGCTCTTGTTGGTTGAGAAGAACTATTAGCATTCAATATTTCTAAGGTATACTTCCCTCTTTGTAAATCTCTACCGAATGATTGGAATATTCTCACAGAAGAATTAGATCTTACTCTACTTCCAAACTCGTCTCTGATCACAAAATCTGCTAATTGATCTGTAGCTATAAAATAGCTCGCTGATTGATCTATTTCAAAATCAAAAACTTGTATTAATGAATTCGTAAGAAGGTTTTGTTGTAAATTAAGATCGTATTCATTTTGAAATGGTAAGGTCAATTTCCCTAGGTTTTCAATAGCAGTAGTTGGCAAACCTTCTATTATTAATTCTAATTCGAAAGTTTCAAATGAGCTATTAAAGGAATCTCTACTTATTCTTAACACATAATTTCCTTCAGGCAATTTACCTCTAAACCTAGACTCAATAATATTATCTGAAAAAGCAGAAGCAATAGTTACCCCTGTTTCTTGCTCGATTATGGAAAAATCAAAAGAAAAGCCATTTATAATTTCGAAACGATAATCGGATTCTTGATCTATCTCAAAAGTATACTCGAAAGAGCGATCCAATTCTCTAAAAAACTCTATCGTCTCTGTTGATTGAAAAGGAAGACTAACTAAACCTAAATCTTTATCTTGACTATTAGCTTCGAAAGTTTCTAAAACCAAAGATTCTCCAAAAGTTCCACTTGAAAATCTAACCTCATAATTTCCTGCATCTATAAAGCCTGAGTTTTCCCCACTAAAGAAAACAAGAGATCCATCTTCCTCTCTCAATGAGAATGAAAAAAACGAACCAAGACTATCGTTTTGATAGCCTATTCTAACACCTGTAGTTTGGTTTACGGTAAAGAAATAAGATATTCCATTATCTACTTCATCCGAAAGATCATAACTAATTTCAGTTATAGAAGTGTTTTCTAAAACTCCTAGTTGTACATCTGATCCATCGATATTGAAAGTTCTTTCAACAGAAGTTTCGCCTCCTCTACCGTCTTTTGCAGTAATCGCAAGTACAACATCTTCTGATGGCTCTATTAGTAATTGTTCGCTGAAAGGGATTACAAATTCGTTAAGTATTTGAGTAACCCTTACTACATCGGTAGTACCTTCAAAAGGAAAAATTGGCCTTCCAAAATCATCAATAACTACTCGTTGCACCGAACTATTTGTATTGAAAAAAATATCCTCCGCAACCACTTCTCCATTCAATGAAAAATCGAAGGTAATTTGATCACTATCTAAATCTACTGGAGCCGTAAACATTGCAATTAGTCCTTGTTGATTAGCAAAAAAATTAGTGATTTCAAATGCCTTAGGAGCATTATTAAGTATAACTACTTCTGTCGTTTCATAACTTAACAACTGTTTTTGCTCTTCATCTCCTGATCCAAAAGCTACAATAGTTATATCTAAAATTATTTCACTTTTACCATCTCCCTTAAATTGATTACCATCAATGGTTAAGTTTGAGGCTGTAACTTTATCTCCTAATTTTTGTGTGTTTACTGTTACATCGTAAACAACGCTAGCACCTTCTAATTCTTTTAGCACACCCCAATCAATCAACACTTGATTTTCGAAAAGAGGGGTAGCCTTTACTTCTAAAGCCGGTCCATTTTCTATGACTACAACTTCATTTTGAATTGTTTCGTCTTTTTCGCAACTACCCAATAGTAGCAACCCTGCACCCAATGCAGACAACCATGTTTTTTTCATAAATAAATATTAAAATTTCATCCTCATCTGGGGGATTATAATGAGGTTGACGAAGATAATTTTTTCCACTTATTATATAACTATCTACCTAAAGATTTACTACATTCTCAAAATGATATCAATCTATTTAATAATTTGCAATTAATTTTATTCTCTTTTAGGTGGTTTCTCTATTTTTGTTTCGATTTGCGTAAGGGATTGAGGCGGCATCCTTTTTCGCATTTAGTGGCTGAGCGAAGTCGAAGTCCTAAATGCGAAAAAGATATAGCCGAAAGCCCGACCCGATAGAGTTACGCCCAAAACATTAAAGATATATTATATGCTACAAGTAGCACAAATCAAGGAAAATTTAGCCGCGTATGTTAGTGCATTGGCTAAAAGAAATATTGAAGCCGCTCCTTTATTAGAAAAGGCTATTGCTTTAGATGAAACTAGAAAATCGACCCAAGCTACGTTAGATGCAAAACTTGCAGAGTCAAATAAACTTTCAAAAGAAATCGGAATGCTCTTTAAAAGCGGAAAGGGAGCCGAAGCTAATGAATTGAAAGCTAAAACAGGAACACTTAAAGAGGAAACTAAAGAACTTGGTGAGCTGTTAAACACCACCGTTGAAGCGTTAAATACGTTGTTATACACGATTCCTAATATTCCGTATGAAACTGTTCCTACTGGGAATTCTGACGAAGATAATGAGGAGATTTTTAAGGAAGGTGATATCCCAACCTTACACGATAAAGCTCTACCACACTGGGAGTTGGCTAAAAAATATGATTTAATTGATTTTGAATTAGGGGTGAAAATTGCAGGGGCTGGCTTTCCTGTTTATAAAGGAAAAGGTGCTCGTTTACAGCGTGCCCTTATCAATTATTTCTTAGATAAAAACACCGAAGCTGGATATCAAGAAGTTCAGGTACCACATTTGGTAAACGAAGCTAGCGGTTATGGAACAGGGCAATTACCTGACAAGGAAGGACAAATGTATCATGTTACTGGTGATGATTTGTACTTGATTCCTACTGCTGAAGTTCCTGTAACTAATATTTTTAGAGGAGAATTATTGCAAGAAAGTGATTTACCTGTTACCTATACAGGCTATACTCCTTGTTTTCGTCGCGAAGCGGGTTCATACGGAGCACATGTTCGCGGTTTAAATCGTTTACATCAATTTGATAAGGTAGAAATTGTTCGGGTTGAAAAACCTGAAAACTCATACGCCGCGCTTGACGGTATGGTGGAACATATTAAGGGAATTCTACGTGAATTGAAGTTGCCTTATCGCATCTTACGCCTTTGTGGTGGCGACCTTGGTTTTACAGCTGCATTAACGTATGATTTCGAATTATTTTCAACAGGGCAAGACCGTTGGTTAGAAATTAGTTCGGCTTCTAATTTTGAAGCTTATCAAGCGAATCGCTTAAAATTACGCTTTAAAAATGCTGAAGGTAAAAATCAATTAGCCCATACATTAAATGGAAGTTCGTTAGCGCTTCCACGTGTATTGGCTGGAATTTTAGAAAACTATCAAACACCCGAAGGCATTAAAATTCCTGAGGTTCTTGTACCTTACTGTGGGTTTGATATGATCGACTAACTATTGAAATTTAACTGTATACACCTAATTTTTTAGACCTATTTTCACTAATTATGAAACCTTACATACTTTCAGTAATGCTACTTATTTCGAGTTTTTGTTTAGCGCAAGAAAGTGATGATTTAATTGGCAAATGGGTGTTTAGCGATTTGTATAACGCTGATGAATTAGACGAAGTCACCAAAACAGCAGTATTAACACAGCTTAAAGGACAACTGTTTTTTCTATTAAAAGAAAGCGAAAATTTTGAAGCTAACATTTTAGGAGAAGAATTTAGAGGTGAATGGATGCTTGTTGACGATAAGCACTTACAGCTAATTATGGATTCGGAAAACGGACGAGAGATCAAAAATTTTGAAATTTTGGCTTTTGAAAAATCTAAAATAGCGCTTAAGGTAGGAGAAGGTGCTTTTTGGATGGAAAAGAATTAATTTTGCTAATTGATTAGCGCTGCTCACTAGTATTAAAACGAAGACGGAGCGAAACCATAAAACTAAAAAGTCGACATTTTTACACTAAATTATCATTAAAATCACATAGGATAAGTGAACTATTTTATAAACTTAGGTGATTAGAATTTATATGAGTTATAGTACTTAAAAATTTAAAAACGTATATCTTAGTGGTATGCGTTTTTTTTTAATCTTAGTTTTTTCTTTTGCTGTTTTTTGGGGAAATGCCCAATCGATAAACATTGCTAACAATTACTACAATAATGGTGAGTTTGATAAAGCTTTACTAACATTTCAAAGTATACAACAGCGCAATACAAAATACCCTCCCGCAATATTGGGGATTGCTCGTTGTTACAGACAACTCGGTCGCTTTGAAGATGCCGTAGGCACCTTGAAACAAGGAGAGACGCTTTTACCTGAAAACATTAATATTTCAGCTGAGCTTGGAATTACACATCATTTAAATAAACAAGAAACCTTAGCCAAAAATCAATTTGAAAAAACATTTAATTTACTGCAAAAGAATCCTAATTATGCCAGTTTTTTAGGGCAACAATTCAAGGATTACAATTTACTCGACCAAGCCATTGCCAGTTATAAAATTGCTATGGAGCATAACCCTCTTTACAATTACTCTTATGAAATTGGACAATTGTACGGGCAGCTTGGCGATCTTGAAAATATGTTTTCTTATTATTTTGATGTAATGATTAGCAAGCCTAATTACACGAATATTATCAAACGCCGTTTAGATGATTTTATTACCGAAGATTCTGAAAACAAAGCGAACCAAAGTTTTAGAAAAACGCTTTTAAAAAAGAACCAACAAGAACCTAATATTATTTATAATGAATTTTTAAGTTGGTTGTTTGTTCAACAAAAACAGTTCAGGAAAGCTTTTGCTCAAGAACGTGCGATTTATAAAAAAACCGACGATGGCATACCGCAACTGATTTCGCTTGCTTTAACGGCTAATGAAGGAAATGATCGTGAAACAGCTATAGAAATTCTAAATTTTGTTGTTGAAAACACTAACGTTGAATCTTTTTTAATTGGTGCACATCGTCAATTGTTACTTTTTGAAATTGAAACTAGAAATACAAAATTGTATAAAAGTATTGCTACAGCATATGAAACTTTAATTGCTAAGTATGGAGAACAACCTAAAACTATTGATCTTATTTTAGACTATGCAAAATTTGTAGGCTTTTACCAAAATGATATAGAAAAAGCTACTACATATTTAAAACACTTATTAAAAGACCGTTTTGGCAAACAAGACAAAGCGCGTATCGAAATTTTGATGGCGGATTTATTTGTGCTACAAAGTAAGTTCAACAAGGCGCTTATTTATTACACGCGTGCCAATAATAAAACAGAGAATAGTCCTATCGGGCAAGAAGCTCGTTTTAAAATCGCAAAAGCCAGTTATTATAAAGGTGATTTTTATTGGGCTAAAAGTCAGCTGCATGTATTAAAAACGGCTACAAGTCAATTAATTTCCAATGATGCTATGCAATTAGCTATTTTAATTGACGATAACACAAAAGAAGATACTACCCATACGGCATTAATTTGATAAAGCTGATTTATATCAATTTCAAGAACAGCCCCAAAAGGCTTTTGAAACCTATCAAAAAATTCTAGACGAGCACCGCAATTCCAGTATCGAAGATGAAGCATTGCTAGCTCAAGCAAGAATGTTTATTGATCGCAACGAACCCAAAAATGCCATCGCTAATCTTCAAAAGATTATTGACTTTTTTCCTAGCAGCTTTTTATTGGATGATGTGTATTTTCTTCTTGGTAATATTTATTTAAAAGAAGAAAATGAGCCAAAAGCTAAAGGTGCTTTTGAAAAAATTATTTTTGACCATGCCGATAGTATTCATTTCGTAGAAGCTCGAAAAAAGTATAGAAAATTACGCGGTGATGAAATTTTAAACTGATTGCTTTATTTTAATGGTTCATTACAAAAAACTACTCCACTCCTTTAATGTATTCCTTTTTTTATGTGTTTGGCATAAAACCACAATAGCACAAAACCAAACACTTGAACAGTATTTTGAAAAACAACATACTATTAATTATACGTTTTTAGCTGACTTATCTACTAAAAATAATGCGTATTACGAATTACGTATAAAACAACCTATCGATCACAACAATCTAACTCAAGGCTATTTTGAGCAACGTGTTTTTTTAAATCATAAAGGTTTCGATAAGAAAATGCTTATGGCTACTGAAGGATATGCGGTTACTTTAGGTAGCGATTATGAGTTGGCGGAACTACTAGAAGCAAATCAATTAGATATTGAACATCGCTATTTTGGTAATAGTGTCCCGAATACTGACAATTTTGAATATCTGAATTTGAAACAATCTTGCGCCGATCTTCATCATATTCACGAATTATTAGCCCCGATTTACAAACAAAAATGGATAAGTTCCGGGATTAGTAAAGGAGGAACGACTAGTTTGTTTTACAAATATTTCTACCCTAATGATGTTACGGCAACAGTTGCTTACGTAGCTCCCGTAGCAAATTCAACCGAAGACAAAAGGGTTTATCATTTTTTAGATACCGTAGGAAGTAGATCTTACAGAAAAACACTAAAAAAATTCCAAATAAATCTATTTAAAAATAGAAAAACTTTTTTACCACTATTCAAACAAAACTATACTTCAAAAGGGTTTTCCTTTAATTATTTGGGCTTCGAAAAAGCATTCGAATATGCTGTTTTAGAATTTCCCTTTGCTTTTTGGCAATGGGGTGAAGATTCTACTCAAGTACCTTCTAAAAAAGAAATGGATACTAACGTGGCTGATTATTTTCTATCTAAAGACCCCATAGCACTATTTAGCGATCAATATATTGTTTACTTCGAGCCTCATTATTATCAAGCTGCTACCGAAATGGGATATTACGGGTATAACATTAAACCTTTTAAACGTTTTTTAAAAACGCTTTCTACAACCAAAAATGCCAGTGCCATTTTCACACCAAATCATCAAAATTTAGTGTATAATACAAAGCAATATGCTGATTTCTTAAATTGGGTGAAAAAGGAAGGGAACCACATTATATACATCTACGGAGGTATTGACCCTTGGTCGGCTTGTGCTATTACACCTTCTAATACAGTAGATGCCAAATATTTTATGCTTCAGGGTAAACATCACGGCAATGCACGAATTAAGAACATGACGATACGAGATAAAGAAATAGTGCTTTCTTCATTAAATGAATGGCTAAAAAACGCTAAATAACATGCAGCAACATACGATCAATTGGTCTGAATTTATGAATGTAGAAATGAGAGTCGGCACCATTGTTTCTGCAGAAATATTTCAGGAAGCTAAAAGACCAGCTTATAAACTTCATGTAGATTTTGGCGAATTTGGTATTAAGAAAACTTCTGCTCAAATTACCAAACTATACCAACCACAATCATTAATCGGAAAACAAGTCGTTGCTGTTGTCAATTTTCCTCCTAAACAAATTGCCAATATAATGAGTGAATGCCTCATTCTTGGTGCTGTAGATAATGACGACGTAATTTTAATTCAGCCAGATAGAAAGATTGATAATGGATTAAGAATTGGTTAAAGCAGCATCCAAATTATTTTTCATTTGGAAATTTCGAAAAGGCACTTCGTCAATCGATACAATTTGAGGGGTTACCACTGAAAAATCATACTTCTCGAAAAAGGATTTGGCGGTCACCGAAACTTCTGCTTCTAGTGTTTTGATATTATGACGTAATGCATACTCAATGATAAATTGCATCATATAAGCCCCCACGCCTTTTCTTTGATAAGCAGCCGACACAAAAAAGGAGTGTATAAAACCTTTGGCATTTATAGAGCAGAAGCCAGTAAGTTCTCCGTCTTTTTCACAAACATAAAAATTATGGGCTATAGATAATTTTTTTAAAACGGATGAATCATTAGCCGTAGCTGCCCATTTATCTATTTGTCGGGGCGAGTAATCTTTAACATTCACCGATCTAACCGTTTCCACAAATAGCGCTAGCATATGGTGGTGATCTGAACTATTAGCTTTTCTAATTTTCATAAAATTACGCTAAGAAGTTAAAAATCTATGCTTTAGATAGCTGACTTCTCCACTGCATTCGCTCAAATGAAAAAATGGTAGAATTTTCATTTAAAAAATCTAAAACCAAAACAGCTTTTTGTGCGTAAATAGAAGCACTTTCATTTTGGTTGTTATGCCAACTCAATAATAACTTCACCAATAAATCAAGATGCGTTTCGTGCCAAGATTCTAATTGATGTTGAAAATCATCTTTTTCTAATTTTAATAATTGATTGAAACTTATACCGAAATTTTTCAGTAAAGCCAAATCAGTCGTTTCTTGAAGTATTATATCAACTTCATTTTTATCTACAACTAAACCTATTAAGTGATTTAATAGTATTTGCAAACGTTGGAGCTCTCTCTTTACAAAATCATTTTCCCTTATCATCTTACTGGTGCTCTATTACTAAATCAGTTTTCTTAATTGCTCCAAAACCGCCAGCGATATCGACTACATTATGAATATCATTTCGCTTTAAAATTGAACAAGCGATCACACTTCGATACCCACCACCACAATGAATATAGGTTGTTTCTTCCTTAAGGTCGAAGTCTTTAATTGTAGTCTTTAAATCTGCTAAGGGTTTAAAGTGAACATTGGGCAAATGACCTGCATCATATTCATTTTGCTTTCGAATATCAAAAATAGCTATTGGTGATTTTTCTTTTAAAACACTTAATTCATTGGCAGTAATGGAAGCAATCGTTTCTACTGCCAAACCTGCCTTTTCCCAAGTATCGAAACTTCCTTCTAAATACCCTACTATATTTTTAAAGCCTACCGCAGATAATTTTTCAAAGGCTTCTGCTTCTCTACCTTTGGGACTTACGAGAAGTATATTAGCCGATTTTTCGATAAATAATGCCACCCAAGGTTCGAACAAACCATCGATTCCTACAAAAATGGAATTTGGTATAAATCCATTGACAAATGCGGTTTGATGTCGAATATCTAATACTAAGGCATCTTTTTCTTGATGAAATCGAAACTCATTTAATGTTAGCGACTTTATCATTATCCTTTAAACGTACTTACAAAGTCTTTTTGGTATTCATCGAACATCTTTTGAGAAGAAACTTTTTTGTAGTCATCCGTGCCCATCAACTTTAAAAAAACCTCCAATTGTTTTACGTTATGAAAACCTGTAATTGGAAAAATAAGATTTGCCTTTTCATCAAAAAACACCATACTCGGATACCCTTGAACTTTTAAAGCCGTTGCGAACTGATGCTGTGCATTTCGCCCCCTTCTTCCTGCTACGTGATTGGGGTTGGAAAATGTATTTCCTTGATAAGTAAACGTATCAGTACCTTCTGCATTAAACTTTACAGCATAAAAGTGTTTACTTACATAAGCTGCTACATCTGGGTTTTTAAACGTTTGTCGATCTAACATTTTACAAGGCCCACACCAATCGGTGTACACGTCCATAAAAATTTTCTTTGGATTTTTTTCTTGAGCTGCTAAAGCTTCGTCCATACTCATCCATTGAATTTCTTGAGCAAACAATGATGTCGAAAGCAAGGTAATAAGAGCAATAAAAAACGTATTCATAGTTTGGTTTTTAATTATAGTCGCAAAGATTATTCCTAAAATTACATAATTATCGAATGCCGTGCATAAGTTTTAGTAACCACTTGTTCAATGCAAAAAGTATTAAGCCTGCAAGTAAAGGTATAATTGTAAAAATAAGGAAGAATTTACTCATACCTTGACTTTCAACTATAGGGTCGATATAACTTCCCGTAATTCCTGCAGCTGTATTGGCTATAAAATTCGAAAAATACCAAACACCAAACATTAGAGATAATAATCTTGCTGGTGCTAATTGACTGATATACGATAAGCCTACTGGTGATATAAAAAGTTCGCCTAACGTATGAAATAAATAAGCAACAATTAAAAAAATCATACTAACGCTTGCTGTTTTAGCGCCTAACGGAATACCTAACGATCCAAAACTCAATATACCAAATCCAAGTCCTAGTAAAATAAGTCCTATAGCAAATTTTACCGGAGCTGTAGGATTATATTTACTTTCCCATAGTTTTGATAAATATGGAGCTATGGAAATAATATAAAAAGAATTTAGAATCCCATACCATGATGCTGGCACTTCAGTTACTTCGCTATTAAATTCTCTAATAAGCATCCATATAACCAACGCCCAGATAATTGCGAATCCAAAACCTAAAATTATATTAGACGTAGAAAATTCTTTAAAAGTTTGTTTGAATAACAATTTTAATACCCACGTAATTATAAGCATAGGAATTACGGTTAGTGCCGTATTAAAAATTTTAAAAATTAAAGCTCCGTTCCCTGTTAAAACTCTGTTAGTATAGTCTTTTGCAAAAACAGTCATTGAACCTCCTGCTTGTTCAAAAGCCCACCAAAAAAATATGGTAAAAAAAGCTAGTACACAAATAACAATGAGTCGATCTTTTTCTATTGTAGATTTTTGGACAGTATTATTTAATTCCTCGAATTCATCTTCAACTTTGTCAAACTTGTTTTCTACTAAGTTGCTTAAGTCATCTTTAGTTTTTGGTGGTAAACCTATATTTCCAAATAAACTTTCTGCAAAATAAAATTGTAACAAGCCTACAATCATAAAAATACCTGCTAAACCGAAACCAAAATGCCAACCTACTTTTTCTCCGATATAACCACATAATAAGATTCCTAAAAAAGCACCAGCATTAACGCCCATATAAAAAATAGTATATCCTGCATCCCTTTTTGTTGGTGCCTTTTTATAAAGATTTCCAACTATCGAAGCAATATTAGGCTTGAAGAAGCCATTTCCGATTATTAATCCCAATAATCCGATATACAAAAAGGGTTTTGATACAACTTCAAATGCCATCGCAATATGACCCAAAGCCATAAGCGCTGCGCCTAAAATAACTGCTTTGCGATAACCTAAATATTTATCACCGAAAAAACCTCCTAAAGATGGTGATAAATATACTAAACCTGTATACCATGCATACAGCACTAAAGCATCTGCCCTATCCCAGCCCCAGCCACCATCAAGGACAGCTGTTACTAGAAACAAGACCAGTAATGCTCGCATACCGTAGTAAGAAAAACGCTCCCACATTTCAGTAAAAAACAACACAAATAATCCTGATGGGTGACCTAAAACAAGTTTTTGATTGGTTTCTGAACCTCCGTATAACATATATTATTCTTTAGTAGTTCTTCGAAATTAAGGAAATTTATGAACGATTGGCTTTCCTCGTTCTCAATAAATACATTTTTGCCAATCTATCAATGAAAATATTTCTTGATAAAAACTACTTAAAATTAATAGGATCAAAAAAAGAATTTAGAAGGTCAACTTTTATTAACACCCACAAGAACCCGAACCACAACCTTTACCAGTAGCTTTCTTGGTTTTTTTTAAGAATTTATTCCACAAGAAATGTAAGGAATATCCTAGTAACAAAAAAACGGCAATATGTTGAAAAATATCATTCATTTTAAATCAAAACTTGGTACGCTATTAATGCAGAAATATAAGCCAAACCACTCATGAATACGGTTTGAATAATAGGCCATTTCCATCCGTTAGTTTCGCGTTTTACAATAGCAATAGTACTCATACATTGCATAGCAAATGCATAAAATAATAACAGTGATATACCCGTCGCAAAATTAAAAAGAAACTTACCCGTTTTGGGGTTTACTTCGGTTAGCAATCGGTTTTTAATCGTGGTTTCTGCTTCGTTACCTACACTGAAAATTGTAGCTAAGGTGCCCACGAAAACTTCTCGCGCAGCGAATGAACTTATCAAAGCAACTCCAATTTTCCAATCGTAACCAAGTGGTGCTACTGCGGGTTCAATAAATTTTCCTGCATAACCGATATACGAATGTTCTAGTTTGTGGCTTTCTATTTTATTTTCTAGTGTTTTTCCTGATAAATTAGGGTTTGCTAGGGTAACTATTTCAGTTGCGTTATTAAATTGTTTACCTGGCCCATAACTTGCTAACATCCATAATACCACTGATATTGCTAAGATTATTTTTCCTGCCTCGGTTACGAAATCTTTTGTTTTTTCGTAAACATTAATAATGACATTTTTCCACAATGGCACTTTATAATTTGGCATTTCCACCACAAAAAGATTGCTAGAAGGCATTTTCAGGTACTTACTTAACAACCAAGATGAACCCAGTGCCGCCACAAAACCAATGAAATACAACGCCATTAAGGTCAAACTTTGATAACCAAATATCCAAGCAACTCTTTCGTTTGGAATGATCAATGAAATGATAATTAAATATACAGGTAGGCGCGCCGAACAAGTTGTAAAAGGAACAACTAAAATGGTGATCAAACGTTGTTTCCAATCTTCTATATTTCGTGTTGCCATTACTGCAGGAATCGCACAAGCTGTTCCTGAAATTAAGGGGACAATACTTTTGCCACTTAATCCAAAACGCCGCATAATTCTATCCATCAAAAACACCACGCGACTCATATACCCACTTTCTTCTAAAATGGATATAAAAAAGAATAAAAAGGCAATTTGAGGAATAAAGATAACTACTCCCCCCAAACCTGGAATTATTCCTTCCGATAACAAATTGGTTAAAACTCCTGATGGAAGGGAAGATTTAACCCATTCACTTAACTGCGCAAACGTATTGTCTATAAGATCCATTGGATATCCCGACCAATCATAAATTGCTTGAAAAATAAAAAGCAAAATGGCAAAAAAGATAACGTATCCCCAAACTTTATGAATCAATATTTTGTCTAATTGAGCTCGAAAACCTTTGGCTTGCGCTAAATCTATAGTTTGCGTTGCTTTTAGTGTATCATTTATAAACTGAAAACGTTTTATAGTTTCTTTTTGTTGAAGACGTTTTAAGTCGCTTTTCTTTTTGGTGTGAAACTCCGAGGTATCTTCTATCGTATTACGATTGATATTCGCAAAATTAACGTCTTGCGTAATTACCAACCATAATTTATATAATGACTGCTTAGGAAATGTTTTTTGAAGTCTAGCGAAATATTCATTATCAATTCCGAATATAGAAACGCATGAGCCTACGGGTACTTTTTTGTATTCGGCAATAGTTTGTTTCAGCGCTTCAACTCCTTCTTTTTTACGGGCGCTCATCAACACAATTTTTGTGTTTAAGCGTTTTTCTAATTCAGGAATATTCAAGCTAATACCCTTCCGATCCATTTGATCGGCCATATTGATGACCAAAATGGTAGGAATATCTAAATCTTTTATTTGAGTGAAAATGAGTAGATTTCTTTTCAAATTTTCTACATCACTAACAACCACAGCTACATCAGGAAAATCTCTATCATTTTTATTTAATAGTACTTCAATAACTACATTTTCATCTAAAGAGGAAGCATTTAAGCTATAGGTCCCTGGTAAATCTAAAATATGTGCCTTTACACCTCTTGGTAATTTGCAAATTCCTGCTTTTCTTTCAACGGTAATCCCAGGGTAATTTCCTACTTGTTGATTTAACCCTGTTAGTAAATTAAAAACAGAAGTTTTTCCCGTATTCGGGTTACCTATTAAAGAAACATTGATATCCTTTGCCATGAAATTTATAGGAATAGCGATTTTATTCTGATAGTTCTACTTCTATTTCTTTAGCAATAACTCTTCGAATAGCTAAATGCGAACCATTAACATTTAAATACATTGGACATTTAAATGGAGCGGTGTGCAGCAACGTAACTTCATTACCTGGCAAGCAACCCATTTCTAATAATTTTAGGGGAATATTATTTGTTATTAAAGAAACTATAACCCCTTTCTGCCCTAGCTTTAAATCTGCTAATGAAACTATCATTTTATTTAGATTTATTTGAAATAACAAAGATAGATATTAGATGTGAGAATTTAGAACGCTACGCTATTAGAATTTTAGTTTTATTAAAATGGAGATTTTAGGTCAAGCTCAAAAATTTTGGCAAATATCAGCTTGCCATACCTTGCTTAACACAGTATTTCATTAAACATGTTTAGACTGCTTATAAATTATCTCACTTCTAAAATCTTAAATCTAATATCTGCTATTGCAACATTGCCCAAAGTTTATCTTTCAATTCGGTTAAACCTTGTTGTGCCACTGATGAAATAAACAAGAATGGAAGTCCGATTCCTTCGTCTATATCTGTCGAAATTTCTGCTTTTAACTCGTCGTCTAACATATCAGACTTCGAAACAGCAATGAAGCGCTGCTTATCTAACATCTCGGGATTATAGCGACGTAATTCATCTAATAAAATATAGTATTTCTTTACAATATCATCGGCATCTGCCGGAATCATAAATAACAAAGTAGAGTTTCGCTCAATGTGCCTTAAAAAACGATGCCCAATTCCTTTTCCTTCGGCAGCTCCTTCAATAATACCAGGAATATCTGCCATTACAAAAGTTCTGAAATCTCTATATTTTACAATTCCTAAATTAGGTTTTAAGGTAGTAAATTCATAATCGGCAATTTTCGGCTTTGCAGCGGTCAGCACTGATAGTAATGTTGATTTTCCGGCATTCGGAAACCCTACCAAACCAACATCGGCTAACACTTTCAACTCTAACGTAACATCTACTTGATAGCCTGGAATACCTGGCTGTGCATATCTTGGGGTTTGATTGGTCGAGCTTTTAAAATGCCAGTTTCCTCTACCGCCTTTACCACCTTCGGCGATAATAATTTCTTGACCATTTTCGGTTAGCTCGTGTAGAATTTCTTCGGTTTCCGTGTCACGTACTACAGTTCCTAAAGGCACTTCTATAAACATGTCGTCACCGTCAGCTCCTGTACTACGAGAAGATCCTCCGTTTTCACCATGCCCTGCCTTAACGTGACGTTTCATTTTCAAATGAAATAACGTCCATAAGTTTGAATTTGCCCGTAACACAATATGGCCTCCACGACCTCCGTCACCACCGTCGGGTCCTCCTTTATCGATATACTTTTCTCTATGTAAGTGTGCCGAACCTTTACCTCCATTCCCAGAGAAGAGGTGTAATTTTACATAGTCTACAAAATTTCCTTCAGTCATTTCATTAGCTTTTGGCCGTTAGCTATTAGCCTTTGGCAATCCAACTGTAATTCGAACAAAACTTCAATGGCTCGGAAAATAACCGAGCCATTGAAATGTATTATAATTTTGCTAATAGCCAATAGCTAAAAGCCAACTGCTATTATAAAGTATTAATTACCTTACTAATACGCTCCGTAATTTCTTCTATGCTCCCTACACCGTCTACGCCAAAGTATTTGTCTTTTGCTTGGTAGTAATCTTTTAGGATTGCTGTTTCTTTATAATAAACTGCAATACGATTTCTAATTACGCTTTCATCAGCATCATCAGCTCGTCCTGAAGTTTTTCCTCTTTCAAGTAAACGCTTTACCAACACCTCATCTTCAACCTCTAAAGCTACCATAGCACTTACGTCTGTTCCTTTCGAAGTTAACAATTCTGCCAATGCATCTGCTTGAGCAGAAGTACGTGGAAAACCGTCGAAAATAAAGCCTTTTGCTTCTGGGTTTTTCTCCACTTCAGCATTCAGCATATTGATTGTTACCTCATCTGGCACTAATTGTCCTTTGTCAATAAATGACTTTGCAAGCACCCCTAACTCTGTCGCATTTTTAATATTGAAACGAAAAACATCTCCTGTAGAAATGTGTACTAATTCGTATTTCTCTTTTAAAAATTCTGCCTGAGTTCCTTTACCTGCTCCTGGAGGACCAAAAAGTACTAAGTTGATCATAGTAAGTTTGTTTAATTTGAAAGGTGCAAAGATAGCTAAAAAGCTTTTAGGTTTTAGCTGTTGGCTACTAGCCCCTAATCTTTACATTTTTCTTAATTTAAGTATTATATAAACCTTGACCTTTAATTAATAAATTTCGCATTTTATTGGTGAAACAATTTTTGCCAAAAGCCAATTATCAATTGTAAATAGCTGGAATATCCCTAATTTTGCACTTTAAATTTCGAAGTAAATGCAACATTATTTCTCGTCAGATTTTAAGTTAGGCATCCTGGGTGGTGGACAATTAGGCAAAATGTTATTGTACGAAACTCGTAAGTATGATATTTCAACTACAGTTCTTGACCCAAGTGCCGAAGCTCCATGTAGAATAGCTTGCAATGAATTTATACAAGGAGATTTAATGGATTTTGACACCGTTTATAATTTCGGAAAAAAGGTCGATGTATTGACTTTCGAAATAGAAGCTGTGAATGTTGCCGCACTTGAAAAACTTGAAGCCGAAGGAAAAACCGTTTACCCTTCTGCAGCTACCTTAAAACAAATTCAGAATAAAGGAAAACAGAAAGTTTTTTATAAAGAACAAGGCATTCCTACCGCTGCATTTCAACAATTTGCCACAAAAGCAGCATTAATTTCAGCCATTACTAATAAAGAAGTTAGCCTTCCTTTTGTATGGAAATGTACCGAAGGTGGTTATGACGGTATGGGAGTAAGTGTTATTCGAGAAGAAAAAGCTTTAGCTAAGCTTCCTGATGCAGAATGTATTGCAGAAGATTTGATTGACTTTAAGAATGAGTTAGCTGTTATCGTGGTTCGAAATGCTGGTGGAGAAGTAAAAACCTATCCTGTCGTAGAAATGGAATTTCACCCAGAAGCAAATCAGGTGGAATATGTAATTTGCCCTGCTAGAATTAGCGATGATATTGCTGCAAAAGCAAGAGCTGTAGCTCAAAAAGTTTCTGAAAGTTTTAAACATGTTGGTGTTTTGGCGGTTGAAATGTTTCAAACTCAAGACGATGAAATATTGGTAAACGAAGTAGCACCACGAACTCATAATAGTGGCCATTTTAGTATTGAAGGAAGTTATACTAATCAATTTGAACAACATTTGCGTTCGGTATTAAACTTACCCTTGGGTGATACTGCTACAAAAGCAGGTGCTGTTATGGTAAACCTTGTAGGTGCAGAAGGCCACACTGGACAAGTAGCTTATGAAAATATCGAAAAAATTATGGCGCTTCCCGGGGTTACTCCACACATTTATGGGAAACGAGAAACACGCCCTTTTCGCAAAATGGGTCATGTAACTATCGTTAATGAAGATATCTACGAAGCTCGTCGCATTGCTGGAGAAGTTAAGCGGTTGATAAAAGTCGTTAGCAGTTAAGTAGTTGTTAGTTGGCAGTTGGCAAAAATCGTATAATTTTTAGTAAAATAGGATTTAATCATTCATAACACAAAATAACAAGCTAATAGCTAATAGCTAATAGCCAAAAGCACAAGATATGAAAGTAGGAGTTATTATGGGAAGTACAAGCGACTTACCAATCATGCAACAAGCCGTAGATTTTTTAAAGGAATTAAATATTGATGTTGAGTTGGATATTGTTTCGGCACATCGTACTCCTGAAAAATTATTCGATTACAGCCAAAATGCACATAAAAGAGGCGTTAATGTAATTATTGCTGGTGCCGGTGGTGCTGCGCATTTACCTGGTATGGTAGCTTCCTTATCTCCACTTCCTGTGATTGGTGTTCCTGTAAAATCTCGTAACTCTATCGATGGTTGGGATTCGGTGTTGTCGATTCTTCAAATGCCTGGTGGAGTTCCTGTAGCTACTGTTGCTTTAGATGGGGCTTTAAATGCAGGGATATTAGCTGCACAAATTATCGGTTCTCAAAACGAAGAAGTACAAAACCGCATTATAGCCTACAAAGAAAGCTTAAAAACTAAGGTGATTGAGGGAGCAAAATCAGTTGC
>JAHDEF010000147.1 GCA_020628975.1 Aquimarina sp.
TAATTTTATTGATGATGAGGAACCTGATTTGGTAGCTTTATTTTGGGTGTATTTCCCACATGTTCGTGAAATCTTACACAATGCTAAGGCATTTAATAGAAAAAACACGTACAAACCTGTTTCTTTTGATCACTTATTAAATGCACGACGCTTTAGTAGTGTTATTTATAGAGAAGATAATGAACAAGGTGACAGAAAAGTTGAGGACTATATTAATGATAATGCTTTATTGCAATTATTAGAGAGTCAGCGCATAAAAGAAAGTATTCGCGATTTCGAGCAAGATATGTGGAATTACTAGTATTTTATAAAAATGTTTACAAAACGCCTTTGCAATTTGCAAGGGCGTTTTTGGTTCATAGATTAAATTTTTTTCAAATGAAATATGATTATATAATTGTCGGTTTTGGTATAGCAGGTATGAGTATTACTTATCAATTAAAACGTGCAGGTAAATCTGTTCTAGTTATTGATGGAAATGCCATTAAAGCAAGCCATGTGGCGGCAGGTATGTATAATCCTGTGGTTTTAAAACGTTTTTCCTTGGCTTGGCGTGCAGATGAATTGCTTACGTATGCAAAAGTCTTTTATAATGATTTAAGTAACTATTTGTCATTTAATACCTGCGAAAACTTACCCATTTATAGAAGATTTCATAATGTTGAGGAACAAAATAAATGGTTCAGCGCTATTGATAATCCGCGTTTAAGCCAATATTTATCGCCTTATCTTAAAAAAGAAGCTACCAATGCAATAGAAGCGCCATTTCAATATGGTGAAGTCATGCAAACAGGGAGATTATTAGTTAAAGAAACTTTCGATCATTTTCGAGAAAAACTAATTGATGAAAATTCTTTTATTAATGAGGAAATAGATTTCACTTCCTTAAATGTAAATGATCAAGAGGTTACAGTAAATGGTCATAAAGCTTCAAGAGTTGTTTTTTGTGAAGGACATCAATTGCTTAAAAATCCTTATTTTAATTATTTACCGCTAGTTACAAATAGAGGTGCTTATTTGATATTTCGTTCAGAAGATGTATTGCTTGACGTTGCTCTTAAATCTCATTTTTTCTTAATTCCATTGGGTAATCATATCTATAAATTCGGAGCTACTTATCAAAATCATTTGCAGATCAAAAATGGTGCAGATCCTGAATTAGAAAAAACCACTTTAATTAATGAATTGAAAAAATTAATAAAAGTTCCATATCAAATTATTGATTTGGTTGCAGGTGTAAGGCCTACAGTTAAAGATAGACGTCCGCTTGTTGGTAAGCACCCCAGGTATGATCGCCTGTTTGTGTTTAATGGTTTAGGGACGCGTGGTGTCACTTTAGCTCCTGATACCTCAAGGCGCTTTTACGATAATTTAGAAAACGGTGTTGATTTACTTCCGGAAATCAATATTGTTCGTTTTTCAGATATTTATGATCAAACTTGAAAAATAGGTTCAACCAAACGTTTCTAGAAAGTCTAATGATAATCGGAAGTAACAATAATATTCCCCCAGAAATAAAAAAGAAAGTCACTAAAAAATCAAATTTTAGTAAAAAATAAGCAATCAAAAATAGTGCTACTCCTAACCCAACACCTAGGGCATAGCTCACGTACATAGCTCCATAAAAAAACGAAGGTTCCATAGCATATTTTGTATTACAATGACTACAGCGTTCATGCATTTCAAGAATACTTCCCAATCGGTACGGGTTCGTATGCACATATAATTCCCCTTTATGGCAAACAGGGCATTTCGCATTTAAAATGCTAAATAATTTAGTGCCTTTAAGCATAAGCTTTATTCTAATGAATTTTAACTAATTGTAAAGCGAAGATCACCTTTTTTATTGAAGTAAATTTAAGGATATTTGCACAAAAATTTTGCATGTTAAACATTCATAATCTATCCATTTCATTTGCGGGAAGTTATCTTTTCGAAGATATAACCTATAAGCTTTCTCCGGGTGATCGTATAGGTCTGGTGGGGAAAAATGGAGCTGGGAAATCGACGATGTTAAAAATATTAGCAGGTGATTATGAGCCCGATACTGGTGAAATTGCTAGAGATAAGCACGTTAGTATCGGATTTTTGCGTCAAGATATTGATTTTGTTGAAGGAAGAACGGTTTTAGAAGAATCGTATCAAGCTTTCGAGGAAATCATGAAATTGGAAAAACAAATTGAAGCGATTAATAAGCAATTAACCGAAAGAACGGATTACGAAAGTGAAGCTTACGGACAATTAATTCAGGATGTTAGTGATTTTAGCGAGCGTTACGAAATTTTAGGGGGCTATAATTATCAAGGAAATACTGAACGTGTATTACAGGGTTTGGGTTTTAAGTCCGAAGACTTCGATAAACTTACAGACACCTTTTCAGGAGGGTGGCGTATGCGTATTGAGCTGGCAAAACTATTATTGCAAAACAACGATATTTTATTGTTAGATGAGCCAACAAACCATTTAGATATAGAATCGATTATTTGGCTAGAACAATTTTTAACTTCTTATACAGGAGCTGTAGTTATTGTTTCGCACGATAGAATGTTTTTAGATAATGTTACGAATAGAACCATAGAAATTTCATTAGGTAAAACTTACGATTTCAATAAGCCCTACTCGCAATACTTATCCTTAAGAAAAGAACTTAGAGAACAGCAACTTGCCACACAAAAGAACCAAGAAAAGCAAATTGCCCATACCGAAAAACTTATAGAGAAATTTAGAGCCAAGGCCAATAAGGCTTCTATGGCACAATCGTTAATTAAAAAGCTTGATAAAATTGATCGTATAGAAGTCGATGAAGATGATAATGCGGTAATGAGTATCAAATTTCCTGTAAGTATACAGCCTGGTAAGGTGGTAATTGAGGCTGAAAATGTGGGCAAAGCATATGGTGACAAACATATTCTTCAAGGAATTGATTTATTAATTGAAAGAGGCGCAAAAACGGCCTTTGTAGGGCAGAACGGTCAAGGTAAATCAACCTTAGCTAAAATTATTGTCGACGAATTATCACATACGGGAAGCATGAAACTTGGACATAATGTGCAGCTCGGATATTTTGCACAGAATCAAGCAGAATACTTAGATGGCGAATTGAGTATACATGAAACCATGATTAATGCAGCCAACGAAGAAACGAGAAGTAAAGTAAGAGATTTACTTGGTTCTTTTTTGTTTAGGGGAGATGATGTGGAAAAAAAGGTAAAAGTGTTGTCAGGGGGCGAACGTAACCGTTTAGCTTTAGCCAAACTTTTGTTACAGCCATTTAACGTGTTGGTGATGGATGAACCTACCAATCACTTAGATATAAAGTCCAAAAATGTATTAAAATCGGCATTACAGCAGTTTGAAGGTACATTGCTACTAGTGTCTCACGATCGTGATTTTTTACAGGGTTTAACAGATACCGTATACGAATTCAAGGACCGAAAAATAAAAGAATATCTAGGGGATATCGATTATTATTTAGAAGAAAGAAAAGCGCAAGATATGCGTCAAATCGAAATTTCTACTGAGAAAAAAACTTCTTCAAAACCTAAAGAAAAGGTAAATTCATATGAAGATGAGAAGAAAATAAAATCTTTGAATAATAAAATCAGCAATGCAGAATCTAAGATAAGTAGGCTAGAAACCGAAATAGAAAAATTGGATGCAAAACTTGCTGCAGATTACGAAGGTATGACGGCTGACCCTGATTTTTTTGTAACTTATGAAAAAAAGAAAGAACAATTACTGCAACAAATGGAACTTTGGGAAAAGCTGCAAGAAGAAATAGAATTACTAAGTTAAAAAATTACTACTATGAGTATGAAGTTTGAAGAAATTGATGTGAATTCACACGCCTTATCATGGGTAGGTAAAATTCACTACGACTTTGGGTTTATTACGCAAAGCGCTTTCAAAAAAAATGGACTAGATCTTACAAAAGAAGAATGGTCGGTGTTAAAACGTTTACACGTGAATGACGGTCAACGAATGAACGATATGGCATTTATCACACATCGAGATAAAGTTTCTATGATGCGTGTAGTAAATTCTATGGTTAAAAAAGAATATATTATTCGTAGACCTGATGAATTAGACAAGCGTGTAAATCGAATTTTCTTAACAGCTTACGGAAAAGAGGTGATAGAAAAAGTGCTTCCAATCATGTATCAATTAATTCCTGAAGTGCAGGAAAGCCTTAGTATAGAAGAACAAGAGGTGTTAATTAATGCTTTGAAGAAAGTAAAAGCACGTATGGCAGCAATAGCAGAAGAGCAAGGCTTAATATAAATTTATGATAGAACATTTTTTTCAATGCCCTTATTGTTGGGAAGAAATTTCAATGCTACTAGATAGTTCGATACGGAAACAAGCTTATGTGGAAGACTGCGAAGTATGTTGTAACCCCATTCAGCTAAATGTTATTTTTGAGGAATCGGAACTAATTAGCTGTGATGTTTGCAGTATTGAACAATAATTTAAGAAGACGGTGTTATTCGTGGAAAGATTGAATGAAAAAGGCTCATTTTTGATAAGTAGAAAATAATAATCTTCTCAAAAATTTAATGTCGACTATTGTGATAACAAGAAAAGCATTGTATATTTGCACCACAAACATCGCGGGATAGAGCAGTAGGTAGCTCGTCGGGCTCATAACCCGAAGGTCACAGGTTCGAGTCCTGTTCCCGCTACTAC
>JAHDEF010000007.1 GCA_020628975.1 Aquimarina sp.
GATTGAGGAAAGTATTTTAGTCGACCAAGGTTTATTACTATATTTTATAGGGCTAAATTTAGAACGAATAGTCTTGAATACGACTATTTTTCAAAGTATGCTTACGGTAGTTTCAGAAGATAATGTGCAATATGAAATTTTAGAGTCTATTTTAAATAGCCACGAAAGTTTAAATATTTACCGCTATAGTTACCGATCGTATATAAATATTGAAAGCGTATTATCTTTGATTCTATTAGATGCAAAATACGCGCGATCGTTGACTTATTTAGTGCATAGACTTAAAAAAGATATTGAGCATTTGCCGCATTCTAAGCAAAAAAGTAGAATGCAAGATTATGAAAAACCCATTTTTGAAGCATTTTCAAAATTAAAGCTTGCTGAAGTTAATGACCTAGCTAAAACAGGCGACAAGGAAATTTTCGTACGTGAAAATTTGAGAAAATAACTTATCGAATTACACGATTTATTGTACAAAACCACCAAGTCCATTTCAGATACATATTTTAATCACACCAAAGATGTTAACCAATTAACCTCACAAAAATTTAATTGATATGGACTTTATAGTAACACATATTACAGAATATAGCTATAGTGATGAGGTTGTTTTTTGTCATAACATCGCAACGATTAAACCAAGGGTTTCGCCAGGGCAAAAGCTTCTAGAATATAATTTAAAAATCAACCCTCAACCAACAGAATTTTCAGAAAGAAAAGATTTTTTCGGGAATAATATTTCTCGATTTTCTATACAGCAAGAACATAAAAAATTATCGGTAACCTCGGTATGCAAAATTGCAAGGGATTACGAGGCTATTAGAGAACGATTTTTTTCTGACAATTGTACTAAAGTTACATTGCAAGAGGCATTATTACTATTAAAGAATAATGATTTAAATAATCTAGAAGCCAAACAATTTATATTAGATTCTACATTAATCAAAAATAGCAAATCAGCTATTAAAGATTATGCCTTACAATCATTTAAGCCCAATCGATCTGTTTTTGAAGCGGCTAATGAATTGATGCAACGCATTTTCATAGATTTTGATTTTGTTTCAGGATTCACCAACGTATCTACTCCATTAGATGTTGTTATGGAAGAGAAAAAAGGGGTGTGTCAAGATTTTGCTCAAATAGCAATTGCTTGTATACGCAGTGTAGGTTTGCCTGCAAGATACGTGAGTGGTTATATTGAAACCTTACCACCACCAGGAAAGCCCAAATTGGTAGGGGCAGATGCATCCCATGCTTGGTTTGCTATTTACATTCCTTCTTTTGGCTGGGTAGATTTTGACCCCACAAACAATAAAATCCCAGATAATCAACATATCGTAGTGGGATGGGGTCGAGACTATTACGACGTTCCTCCATTAAAAGGTGTAGTTTACAGTTCTGGGACTAGCAAATTGAGTGTTTCCGTAGATATTAGAGCTATTGATGATTCTACATCAGAATCTGCTAATTCAGATGTTGCTACAGGACAATTTCAAACGCAGTAAAGATTAGTGAAAAAACTAAAGCCATCATTAGAAACTTTAAGGTTGAATTAAGTTTTAAATATCTTAGTTGCTAGTATTATTATGTTCTAGCTAAAAATTCTTTTGCTGTTAACACAGGAATTTTAGAATTCTTAAAATCTTTTTTATTTCGAGTAATGATCACATCAATTTGATTCTCAATAGCTGAGTAATATTGAAGTCCATCTTCAAAATCGGGAAAGGTATTATCACTTAAAGCTAATTCTGTTATTTTATCGTCTAGCGAAAGTAATTCTACAAGTACTTTAAATTTTCTTAAAATTTCTCTTGCTTCTTTTGTAGACTTAAGTTTGGAAAGGATATAGTTTGTATTAGCAAAAGTTAATGATGAAATAGTCAATTTCAATTCTTTTTTATCGGCACGTGAAAATAAATCAGCAGCCTCATCATAAAACCCCGCTCTTTTTGAAAGCAAGTCTATTACAATATTTGTGTCAACTAGTAATTTACTCATTTATACTTTTCAATTAAGTAATCAGTGTAAGCGTCTTTAACTTCTATGTCATTATCTATCGAAATTACCCCACTTAAACTTTCGACTAGAGGTGTTACTTTTAAAGTATCTTGTCTTTTTTTTGTTAGCGTCGTTAAATAGGATTCAATAAGTTTTGATAAACTAATATTATTTGATTTAGCATAATTTTTGGCATTTTCAATTATACTGGTATCAAGACTCAATGTTAATTTTTTATCCATGACATTGTATTTACGTATAAATTTAATAATTTATCACGTAAAATTTAAGTAGTCTTTAATTTTTTTAGTAGTGGCTAAGAATAGAGCTTAAAAATAATGGATAAATTATTTTTTAAAATCTCAATAAACAAAAATACCTAGCGGGTTAGCCTACAAAATGTTTACGTGATTTTTTGAGTTTTCGCAATAAGAAATAATGAAAATTTTGATATCCTAACTTGTTTTTAAGATCTTAAATAAGTATTTAAAATTTAGCACAATGGTATTACTTGTCAAGAAAGAAATGAAAAGGCTACATGTAATATTAATAATTATGAATATTCAATAATTTTTTTAATTTCTAGGTAAGTTGAATAAAGTTTGCCTTTATTAGTACCGGTAAAACAACACAGCAATAAAAGTTTTCTACTGTTGCTGCTGTGCTTGTTGTTGTTTGACTTTATTTACTTCGGATAGCGTAAATTTATCTTTTTGATGCCTTGCTTCTTCCAAAATTTAAAATTTATATATAGAAAAATTCTTTTTCCATTTTTTTACTTACTTCAACTAAACTATTCAGTATTTTTTCAATAAAAGTTCTAAAATCTACTTCTATTTCCTCAATGTACTTGTATTTGTATTCTGTATAAATCTTGTTGACTAAAAATACGGTAGAGTCTTTTGCAGGTTTTTTTTCGCTAGATAAAACTTGTATGTGAATTGAAATTTCAGAAAGACTATTTACTACCGATCTAGGGCATTTTGGATTCAGAATTAAAAAATCTAAAGTATTAACACTCTTAGGAGCATTTTTTTCATAGCGTCGCATCATATCGTAAGATTCTGCACAACGTAACAATGTTCCCCACTCTAGGGTAGAAGATACTAATTTTCCTTTTTCTTTTTCCTTTTCTATAAGCTGAATATCATTGTACTTAGAATTTATAATTCTAATTACTTGGGTAGCACGTTCCATATTTACACCTAATTTAATAATGGAGTAAACATCGTCGTATAATAGGGTTGTTCTAATTTTGGCTTTTAGAATAGCTGTAAACTCCATCACATTGGTTGTAAATTCGTACAAACCTTTTTTAACTAAATAATCAGAAGAATAATTTAGTACAAAATGATAAAATTTATTGATGGCTTCATATAATTCTGTAGAAATTAAATCACGAGCCCCGTTAGCATTTTCTCTAGCTGATTTTACACAGTTTATAATGGAATATGCCTTATCGGTATTTAAACAAATATTATGTAAAACATCAGATTCTGGTAAATGATCATTTTCATTTTCTACAGGGTCACCTACCATAAAAAGCATAGACCTTAGTACAAATTGCCTAGATTGTGAAAGCTCGTTCGGTGCATCTAAGGAAGAAAAATAATTGACACATAAATACCTTGCCACGTGTTCTGAACGTTCAATGTATCTTCCCATCCAAAATAAATTATTGGCTACTCTTGCTAACATATATTACGGTATTTATTTTTTTAAAACCCAAGTATCTTTTGATCCTCCACCTTGTGAAGAATTAACTATTAAATTGTCTCTTTTTAAAGCTACTCGTGTCAATCCACTTTTTAGCACATAACTTTTATCTTTTCCTAATAAGGTAAACGTTCTAAGATCTACATGCCTTGGTTCAAAAGATTTTTCATCTTCAATATAAGTAGCATGTACTGAAAGTGACATAATAGGTTGTGCAATATACTTTCTTGGATTTTCAGTAATTACTTTTTTCACATTTTCTATTTCTTCTTTCGTCAATTTATTCCCTATAGAAATACCATAGCCTCCAGCTTCGTCTACGGGCTTTATCACTAAAGTAGGTATGTTTTCTAATACATATTTTAAATCATCTGCTTTACTACAGTGGTACGTGTGAACGTTTTTGAGAATTGGAGTTTCATTTAAATAAAACTTTATGATTTCAGGCATGTAGGTATAGATAGCTTTATCGTCGGCCACACCTGTTCCTGGAGCATTTACTAAGCAAACATTTCCTGCTTTATAGGCTAAAAATAAGCCTGGGACTCCCAACACAGAATCTGGGTTGAAAGTTTCGGGATCTAGAAAATTATCATCAATTCTTCTGTAAATCACATCTACACGTTCGGGTCCGTTTATGGTTTTCATGTAGACAAAATCTTTTTCTACAAAAAGATCTCTTCCTTCAACCAATTCCACTCCCATACTTTTAGCTAAATACGAATGCTCATAGTAAGCCGAATTAAATACGCCTGGAGTTAAAACCACACAAGTAGGTTTATCGACTCCCTGTGGTTTAACGGTTTCTAAAATCTCTAAAAGATTTTGAGAATAATCAATAACCGAGTGGATTTTGTATTTATCAAATACTCCAAACAGGGCTCTTTTTAAAGCAGTACGATTGCAGATTACATAACTAACACCTGAAGGGCAACGAATGTTGTCTTCCAATACATAATAGTGACCGTCGGAATGTTTGATAAGGTCAGTACCTGAAATATGATTGTAAATTCCGCCCGGAGGATCAAAGTTTTTCATTTGATTCAAATAATTAGCAGAAGATGCTATTAATTCTTCAGGTACAATTCCTTGCTTTATAATATTTTGGTCGTGATATAAATCTTTTAAAAAAAGATTCAATGCTTTACTTCTTTGCAAAACGCCTTTTTCTATATGCTCCCATTCTTCATGGTCAATTATTCTTGGAAATAAGTCGAAAGGAAAAATCTTTTCTTTTGACTCATTATTTCCGTATACCTGAAAAGTAATTCCTTGATTAAAAAAAGATGTTTTTGCGTATTCATTCAGCGCTTCGAAATCGGTAATATTATGTTTGCTATATAAATCGAATAACGTTTTATAAATACCTTTAACTTCGTTGTTTTTATCAAACACCTCATCGAACATTTCTTCATTGAACGTGTATGAAGAGAAAATTGGAAACTTTTTATCCATAATTAGTTTGCTAATTTATAAAACAACTCATTTGCTATAGCGCTTTATGAACGGACAAATTAGTGAAAATTGTGCTGTTTGATATACTGTAATACTTTTAATATGTTGCCAAAACTAAGTTTTATTAATCAAGTTTTTTTCACGCATTTTTTTTATATATCATCAATATTAAAACGTTTTTTCAATTTTATGTGCAATGTTTTAGTATACATAAAAATGTCCCGTCCTAAAATTTAACACTCACCAATAGCCACAACCTTTAAAGGCAAAATCGATATATTGGAACTCTTTATAAAACAAATTATACTAAGTGATTTATTAACTTAACCTATCAGGTTTTAATTTCAATTAAGATAGCACTGCCACATGATTTGAAGCTAGAAATAACTATTAAAACGAAATAACTTTAGCTTGTTTTGATAGTTACACCGTTCCATTCGTTATAAAACTGTTCTAAAAAGCCTAGCATGTATTGGTGTCGCTGATCGGCTATTTTTCTACCTGTGGCGGTATTCATTCGATCTTTAAGTAACAACAGCTTTTCATAAAAATGATTAATTGAGGGAGCTGTCGAATTTTTATATTCTTTTTTGGTCATTTTTAAATTAGGCGGAATCGACGGGTCATAGATTGCACGATTTTTGAAACCCCCATAATTAAATGTTCTGGCAATACCGATGGCTCCCAAGGCATCCAAGCGGTCGGCGTCTTGAACTACGTCGAGCTCTGTTGAGTGGAAAGTACGTTTTTCTTTTCCTCCTTTAAAAGAAATATTTGCTATAATTTGAACTACGTGATCAATTAAATGTTTATCAACATTTTGTGATACTAAGAATGTTCTAGCTGTTGCAGGACCGATAGTTTCATCTCCATTATGAAATTTAGAATCGGCTATATCATGCAACAAGGCTGCCAACTGTACTATCGTTTTATCAACTTTTTCAGTTTTCGAAATTAGCAGTGCATTGTTATAAACTCTTTCTATGTGAAACCAATCGTGACCACCTTCTACATTTTCTAAAGCTTCCTTTACAAAAGAAATGGTATTTCCAATAATGTTTTCCATAACTCGAATGTACCACAATAACCTTGTTAATTACCAAAGCCGTATTTTTTATTTCTAACAAATAACCTCACTTATTTTTGCATACAAATACTTAATTGATGCCCAACATATGGAGAAAAGTTTTCGATGATCTCGTAGCCTAAAGTTTTATACAATGAAATAGCTTCTGGTTGATTGACGCCTGTCTCTAAGATAATTCGTGTATAGTTCAAAGATTTTGACCAATCTTCCAATGCGCTTACTAAATATTTTGAAATACCTTGTGATCTATATGCTTTCTTCACAAAAATTCTTTTCAACTCAACCGTCTGCTCATCATACTCTTTAAAACATCCACAAGCCACATACATATTCTCTTTTTTTACAAGTATGACCGTTTCACTATAAGGCACTTCATTTAGATTATTTTTAAAATCTAAAGGACGATTATATCTTTCATTAAGCTCTATATCCAAAAGATCTATTAAAGCTCTAAAAGTAGGATCATTACTATCCGTTTTAATAAATTCAAGCATTGAATTTTCTTAAAAAATTAAACGTAAGCTACCTTACAGTAAGCTCATTAAGAAACTACAAGAAACAAAATTTTAGCTTTAAGACAAACGCTAATATGTTACACTCTTTTAACAACATCAATTAGAATTTCAACAATGCTCTGTAAAGCATACAAATATATTTGATTAGATGCCTTATCAAGCCAGGCATGACAAAAGCTTGCCTTGCATGCATTCTGCTTGATCCATACTTTTCACAAAAACCTACAAGGTTTTGCAAACCTTGTAGGAAAAACTTTATATAAAAAAAGCCGCATTAAAATGCAGCTTTTATAAAATATTTTTGATGAAATTATTTTGAAACTACTGCTGGGTTTACCCAAGTAAATTTTGCTGTTTCATCAGGTAATACCAAACGCTCGCTAATACGTTGCATACGAGAAGGTAATTTCATTACAAAATCACGTGCCTTTTCTGCTTGATCGTTTAATCCTGATATATTGGCAATATCCCACTTAACAATTAATCGCTGCATGATATCTATATAATCTTGTGAAGTGTACACGCCTATTTTTTGAGCTGAAACAGAAAATTCGTCAAATTTTGCACCAATAGCTTGCCCTGTTTCACGTAAAAAATGTGCTGGCATTACTATTTTACTTTTCATCATATAGGCGAAAGCCATCATCATTTCACTGGGATCTAACTTAAAAATTTCATCGACAAAAGTGCTATATGCATTGAAGTGACGCATTTCGTCACCAGCAATAATTTTACACATTTTTGCTAATGATTTGTTAGAATATTGACGTGCTAATTTTGCCACCCGGTTATGCGAAATATTTGTAGCTAATTCCTGAAAGCTTGTGTACACAAAGTTTTTGTAAGGGTCTTGATCTGTTCCAATATCAAAACCATCGCTAATTAAATGCTGCGTAGTTCTTTCTATTTCGATCATGTTTACGCGACCTGATAGGTATAAATACTTATTTAAAACATCTCCATGTCTATTTTCTTCACCTGTCCAGTAACGCACCCATTTAGCCCAGCCATTTCCGCCTGCTTCCGAACCATACTTACCACCTTTCTCATGTTGATCTACACCAACAACATCCATAAGCCAAGACTCGTAAGTTGGTAATGCTTCTTCCGTTATAGTGTCCCCTACTAATACAACCCAAAAATCATAAGGCAGCTCTTTGGCTAATTCTCTTAATTCTTTAACCTCATCAAAGAAAGTTTCTGGATTCTGAGAATCGGGTAAAAAATCAGTGGGTTGCCATACTTTATCAATAGGCACTAAAAATTGATCAATGAAGCCTTCTACCTTATGCTCCAATTGCTTCATTACTTCTAATCGTATATTATCTAATGCCATTTGTTTACGTTATAAGATTGCTTGCGTGACTTGACGCTCCGTTTTTTCTAATAATTCTTCAAAAGTACAGCTATTTATTGCAATAGGCTCATGCACTTCTAAGGTGATCTTATGGAATGCTCCGATAGGAAAATTTCCATATTTTGCTAGCTTCCAGCTATTATTTATGGTTGTTGGAACAACATAACCATTGGGTATCTGCCTGGTTAAAATCTTTAAACCTGTTTCGGCAAATGGCTTTGGTTTTCCTGTTTTACTTCTTGTACCTTCTGGAAATATAACAGCCATTCCATTATGTTCATGTATACGTTTACCGAATGCTATTATCGCTGGTAACGATTGCCTTTTATTTTTACGGTCGATTAGTACCGAACCTCCATTTCTTAAATTATAAGATATACTTGGTATTCCTTTACCTAACTCTTTTTTGGAAATATATTTCGGATTAAATTTCCTAAGATGCAAACAATGGGATATCAAACATGCTTTGATGGTTTGAAACCACAATCAGTGGCACGTCTACTGGTAATTCATAATCGCATTTGAAAGCGCTACTTCCACCAACTATATAAAGACACTTTAACAAAAAAAAATTTAGCAAAGCCACCATCTTGCACTTTTAATCCAAAAATATTAAAAGTAATTACTTGAACAACATGGAAAACAAGTAAAAAAAGCCCAAAAAAGAAATAAAAAAACAGGGATAAAAAACCCGATATTAATTTGTGCATTGTAATGTCGTTGGTTTTTAATTTTGCCGTTCTAGGTTACTGGTAATAGCACAAACAACCTAGAACGGTAAATTTAAAATACTACTAACAATATTCGTTGAAAGCGTCCACTAAATTTTCTGCAATGATGTCAGCCGAACGACCTTCGATATGATGTCGCTCTAACATGTGAACTAATTCTCCGTCTTTAAAAAGCGCTATACATGGTGAAGACGGAGGGAATGGCACTAAGTGCTCTCGTGCCGCATTTACCGCTTCTTTATCAACCCCAGCAAAAACAGTTACTGCTTGTGATGGTTTTTTCGCATTGTTAAGGGACATTTTAGCCGCAGGGCGGGCATTTGCAGCCGCACAACCACAAACTGAATTTACTACCAAAAGTGTAGTTCCTTCTTTTGATAATGCTTTGTTAACTGCTTCTGATGATTGTAATTCTTCAAACCCAAAATCCGCCAAATCGGCACGCATTGGCTTTACTAATTCTTCTGGATACATATATTATTTTATTAAATTCTTGACTGATCTGCAAAGGTACAAATACTATTCCATTTGAAAATCTGCCATTTTTGTCAGTTAATGTATTTTTGGAATGAATTTAGAACTAGTAGTAAAGATTTAAAATAAAACACATGATTAAATGGATAGGGGCTTTTTTAGGCTCTATGGCTTATGGATTTCGCGGCGCAATTGCAGGGTATTTCATTGGCTATTTGATTGAACAACTTTTTCCAAATACTAAAAGAAAAACTCAGTGGCAAACAACAGGGGATCGACAAGCTCGAAAACCAAATATAACACCTAGGGATTTTGAATTGAATTTACTATCGCTGGCTTCATTAGTTATCAAGGCCGATGGAAGCGTAAATCAAACTGAATTAGATTACGTACGTCGTTATTTTGTACAATCATATGGTAAAGAAAGAGCTAATGCTACCTTTAAAACTTTTAATGAGGTTATAAAAAACAGAGAAATAAACCTTGCTCGTATAGCTACCTACGTAGCTCAACACACGCGATACGAATCGAGGCTTCAAATTCTTCATTTTTTATTTGGAATTGCTAATGCCGATGGACATATCAGCGACAACGAGGTTTATAAAATTAATGAAATAGGGCGTTTCTTTAGAATAAGCTATCACGATTTTGAAAGTATCAAGGCGATGTTCATTAAAAAAGCAGGCAATGCCTATAAAATTTTAGAAATCGAGAAAACAGCTACGGACAGTGAGGTTAAAAAAGCATATCGCACTATGGCAAAAAAATACCACCCTGATAAGCTTATTAATTTACCCGATCATTTAAAACAAGGTGCGGAAGAAAAATTCAGAAAAGTACAAGAAGCCTACGAGCAAATCCAAAAAGAAAGAGGGATGTAATTAGTCATTAGCTTTTGGCTATTAGCAGTTAGTACAAACACTATCTAATAGTTAATAAAATGCCAAATAAATTAAATTCCTACAATGAATCGAATCTCATAAATATTTTAGCATTTTAAAGTCAATCGCTAATAGCCAAAAGCCAATATGAAATACACGACATTACCCAATACCGATATAAAAGTGAGTAAAATATGCCTTGGCACAATGACCATGGGTATTATGAGTAACGAAAAAGAAAGCATCCCTATTATGGATACGGCTGTTGAACAAGGCGTAAATTTTTTCGATACGGCTGAGTTATATCCCGTGCCTTTCAGTCTTGAAAAATATGGTGAAAGCGAGCGTATTATCGGTCGATGGATAAAAGCTAAAAACAATCGCAAAGACCTGGTTATTGCTACAAAAATCGTTGGTCCGCTTCCGTTTGTTGAAGGTATTAGAGAGCCTATTGATTTCAGCAAAAAATCATTAGATCACGCATTACATAAATCACTTAAAAATCTACAAACCGATTACGTTGATTTATACCAATTACACTGGCCCGATCGTAATTGTAATTTCTTTGGTCCATTAGGCTATACACATAAAGAAGATGAGGCTTGGGAGGACACTTTTCAAGAAACCTTACAACAATTAGAGGTATATGTTAAAGAAGGAAAAATTAAAAGCATTGGGGTTTCTAATGAATCGCCTTTCGGACTTATGCGTTATGCTGAAGAAGCCCGAAAAGGAAATCTGAAAATAAGTACTACTCAAAACCCATACAGTCTTTTAAATCGTAAAGATGAAATTGGCCTTACGGAAGTATTACATCGTGAAGATATCGGATACTTAGCCTATTCCCCATTAGGGTTCGGACAACTATCGGGTAAATACTTAAACAATCCAAAACCAGAAAATGCCAGAGTAACGCTTTTTCCTAATTACAAACGCTATCACAACGAGCAATCTTTTAAAGCTACTCGAGCTTATAATGAAATTGCTGAAAAATATGATATATCGTTAACGCAACTAGCATTAGCTTTTGTGAATCAGCAGCCATTTATGACTAGTAATATTATTGGTTGTACTTCTGTAGATCAACTAAAAGAAAATATTGGAAGTATTGATGTTGTATTAACCGAAGAAATTTTGAAAGAAATTGAACAGGTGCACATAAAATTCCCAAACCCAGCTCCGTAACTTAAATTAGATATATAAAAACAAAAAAGCTTCTCGAATGAGAAGCTTTTTTTGTACGGGCGGAGAGACTCGAACTCTCACACCTCGCGGCACTAGATCCTAAGTCTAGCGTGTCTACCAATTCCACCACGCCCGCGTTAATTTTGAGTTTGCAAATATAAGTATATTTTTTAATTATGCTATAAAATTATTTCAAGCTTTTTAAAAGTTCTCTATTCTTTTTGGTCATTTTCGACACTACCAGTTCGTAGGAGTGATTTATGAAATGTTTTAATACACGATCTTCTATATTTCCTTGAAAATTTACGGTGTTCCAATGCTTTTTATTCATATGAAAACCAGGCGTGACTTCACTATATTTTTCACGGTATTCAATCGCTTTATCAGGGTCACATTTAAGATTTATTTTTAAGGGAATAGCATCAACACTTCCTAAAGCAAAGACTTTATCAAGAACTTTGAACACCAACACTTCTTCATTAAAAGGGAATGATTCAGAAACTCCTTTTTTGCTTAAACAATAATTGCGATAGGTTTCGATGTCCATTAGATTCAGTATTGAATGTTCAAGATTCAAGGTTTTATTTCTTGTGCCTAGATATTATATTCTTAACTATAAGTTTTAGTAATGGGTTTCAAATCCGCTTCCAATTTTTTTAGGAGCGACATCATCTAATTCTAAAGCTGTGTAATCTAATTTCCAGCCAATTGATCCTGCAATACTTTCTACTAATAAAATAGTATTTAAAGCCTCCTTCCTAGCTTCTGTGATCAAACCACTTTGAGGAATTTTATCGACAATATATTGTTTAGCTTCTATATTAATTTCATTGAGATCGGTTGAGGTAAAAGGGTTTAACCAACCTTCTTTTTTATCGTAATATTTGAAATCGGTTTCTATAGTCAATAATTCTGGCTGCGGAAAGTGATTAAGTTTTATTACTTTATTTTTTTCATCCGATTCAATTCTTACTTTCGATAAATCAAATCCTACATGAGCCTTAGCATTAATTAATATTAAAGCTTTTTTCTTTCCTAATAAAATATCGAAAAATTTATCACGAACACTTTCGTAATGATAAATTTCTGCAAAATCACCTTCCACAGAAATCAACTTACACACTTGTTTAATTTTATCTTTGAGAACTGTTGCTTGGGTGTTGATACGTTTCTTTTTTGAAACAAAATTGAATCTTGAAAAGATAATATAGGTAATAACGGCTCCTCCTATAAGCCCTGCTAAAAGTAATTCCATAAAATAAAATTACTAAAAGAAATATTATAATTTAATTATAAGTGAGATTATTGAATTTTGAATGTGCACAGAACTAATAGAAATATTTTCAAAATACGTGCTCTAGACAGTTAAGTGCCTTAATATTTATACGAAGCGCTGTTCTTTTAATCAAATTTAAAGAGTATAGGCCTACTTGGTGCTGCGTTATTTTCAAAAGCCGCCACTTGAAGATTTAATAAATAACCCCCATCTTCTACTGCATCGGCAATAAATACGAGTTCAGTAATAGTGGCTTCAATTCTTCTTTTGCGATCTGTTTGCCAAAAGGTGTGATGAGCTTCTAACTTCCCTCCATCTTTTTCTTTGTCTATGGAAGGAGTATCTACGAGTAGATGTATAACATTATGATCTACTAGAAACTGTATAGCTTCTTTGGTAAAATAAGGCCAATTTGTATTACTGTAATCTACCGCTTTTTTATTTTCGGTATTGGGAGTTAATCGAATGATAAGCGCTTCATGAATTACGGTATCAACTAAGGCTTTTTTTAATACCTCTTTTGTGATTTTAAAATCTTCTCCTTCTTGTATTGGTGTTATGGTAATCAATGAAGCTCTAAAAAAATACTGATTAAGTACTTTGTTGATCGAAGGTGCATTCGATAAAATGTGACCAATACTTTCTGTATGCGTTCCATGAGAATGCGGGTTAAATTGAATCTGATTGAAATTTACAGCAGCTCCTTTTTCTGTACTTCCAACCCAATCGCCTAATTGTTGAGGCTCAATTTTTGAATGATCTACATACCAAGCATTCACCCCTTCGTTGTTTCTGATAGGAATAGAAATGTCTATGGGTTTGGACAAATCTACCGTCAATACATCTTTCCCTATTTCTATCTTAGTTTTCATAAGCAAGCGAACACTGAGCGAAGTCGAAGTGTGATTATCGTTTGTTATCAGGCTTCGACTATCGCTCAGCCTTTGTTTTAAGTTCTTTATAGTCTCAAAGCCTCAATCTACAAAAAACAGCTTACTTGATATACCATCTCCTAAAAATTTTCCTTCTTGGGTAAGATGATAGATACCATTTTCTTCAATAATTAATCCTTGTACTATCAGTTGTTGACTCTCTTTTTTTAAATGTTTGCGCAAACTTAAACCGAAATTATTTTCTATACTTTCTAGAGAAACCCCCAATTGTGTTCGAAGTCCCGTCATAATATATTCGTTATAGCGATCTGTTAGCGATAGTATTTCTTTTTCAGAAGGCAAAACCCCATTTTCTATAGCTTTAAAGTATTTTATATTATTGCTGATATTCCAACTTCGCGAAACCCCATCGAACGAATGCGCCGAAGGCCCTATACCGATATAAGGTTTTCCTAGCCAATAATTAGTATTATTTCTACTGAAATAATTAGGCTTCCCAAAGTTTGAAAATTCATAATTGATATAGCCTTCACTTTCTAATCGTTTTACTAAATGTTGATAATGCTTTGCGGCGTAACTGTCATTTACAGGAGAAATTTTACCTGTAGCTATTAATTTCTCTAAAGCCGTATTTTCTTCTACCGTTAAAGCATAACAAGAAATATGTGGTATATCAAGTTCTAATAGGGTATCAATATTTTGGTTCCAGCGATCTAAAGACATATTGGGAATTCCATAAATTAAATCTACCGAGATGTTGTCAAAATAACGCTTAGCAAGTCTAATGCTTTCCAAAGCTTCTTTAGCATTATGGGCGCGGTTCATAAGGGTTAAATCTTCTTCAAAAAAAGATTGCACACCAATACTCAATCTATTTATAGGAGAATTAGATAATACTTTGATTTTTTCAGGAAATAGATCATCGGGATTCGCCTCTAAAGTAATTTCTGGATTTTCTGCAATTTTATAATGCTCGAAAACTGTATTTAGAATACGAGTTATTTCATCGTTACTACATAAAGAAGGAGTTCCTCCTCCAAAATAAATATTCTCAATACATAAATTTTCAGCTTCATCTTTTCGCAAGACTAATTCTTTACATAAAGCCTCGATAACTTTTGATTTATTTTTAAGCGAAGTAGAAAAATGGAAATCACAATAGTGACAGGCTTTCTTACAAAATGGGATATGTATATAAATACTTGCTATGACTGAAATTTTAGAAAACGATATTGCGTTAAATATTTGGTAAAAATAGAGATAAGCCTTTTTTGAATAGCGTTTTTTTAGAAATTGTTTTGCTAATTAATTTAAACGAAACTTATGTCAAAAACATTAATTGTTACCTATACCGCTAGAGAAGGGTCAAACACTAAAAAATTAGGTGACTATTTTACCGAAATTAACAACGATAAAACGGAGATTACGGTACTAGACCTTACCGAAACCACTCCTGATTTGCTATTAAAAGAAAATCTGAACCCGCTAGTTGCTAGAAATTTTGGTGGAGTTCCACTTGACGATAAAAGCGCAAAATTATTAGAGAAAAATGATCGATTAACTCAAATGGCTATTGAAGCTGATTTTATAGTTTTGGTAACGCCAATGTATAATTTCTCTGTTCCTGCTACGGTAAAAGCCTGGTTTGATGCTATTATTCAAAAAGATAAAACATTTGGTTTCAACACTGAAGGACAAATGGAAGGTTTATTGAAAGAAACAAAGGCGCTTTCTTTGATGACTAGCGGAAGTGATTTTGCTATTGAACCCTTAAAAAATATAGATTTTGCTATGCCTTTAATCAATACTTGTTTTGGGTTTATGGGGGTTGCTACTACAAATATTCACGCCTACGGCACACAGCAATATGCAGATAAATATGATGAGGTATTAGCTAATAATTATAAAAAGATAGCAGCTTTAAGTGCAGAGTGGTATAATTAATTTATAGAATAGCAAAAAGAGGCCGTCTTAAAAGTATCATAAACGAAGGCTGAGCGCTTAGTCGAAGCCTGTAGATGAGCTGATAATCAAACCACATTTCGGCTTCGCTCAATGTTCGTTTAGAGGTTTTTCTGCTTTTTAGACAACCTCTTTTTGCTCTTTTACTTAAGGTTTTTTAAGATACCTTTCTTTTAGTATATCAAGATGATGTGCTGGGTGGCCAATGATGACAAAGCCAATAGCTAGAGGAGTCATTTTTTTAGCAAAACAAGTACCTACTTGCGCTAGCTGTTCTTTGCCAAGATTCTCAAATAAATATATAGACGATTGTCGTACCACTTTAAATTCATTGATTAAATCATCAATAGATCTAGTACTTACAACGGCGTTTTTAGCGTATACATTCTCATCCATTCCCGCCAAATCGGCGTTACCTTTTCTGGATAAAACCAAGGCTCGATAAGCCAAAACGCGTTCTGTGTCGATACAATGCTGTAGCAATTCTTTAACAGACCATTTTCTTTCTTTATAGCTGAAATTTGCTTTTTCTTTTAACTGAGGTATAACTTCATCAAAAACAGAGATGCTTGTTTTTAAACCTTCTACTAAGGTTACATTTCGATCTACCAAATTAATATAACGATCAAAGAATTTGGGCATAAAAGGTAAATCATCAATTTTCATACGGAACAATTATAAACCTCAAACCTTTAATATTGGGTATTAAATACTATGCATCTACTTCAACCAAAATAGGACAGTGATCACTATGCTTAGCTTCCGATAAAATAGTAGCTCTTGAAATTTGATCTTTTAAAGGTGCTGTTACCATTCCATAATCTAAACGCCAGCCTTTATTATTGGCGCGAGCGTTCGCACGGTAGCTCCACCAACTATAGTTATTGGGCTCTTGATTAAAAACTCTAAAAGAATCGATAAAACCACTAGCTATAAATTTACTTAACCACGCACGCTCTTCAGGTAAAAAACCAGAAACATTTTTTAAACGTACAGGATCGTGGATATCTATGGCTTCGTGACAAATATTATAATCTCCACACACTACTAAATTCGGTATTTCATTGCGCAATTCTGTAAGATATGAAAGTATATCATCCATATACATGAATTTGTGCTCAAGTCTTGCCAAGTTTGTTCCGCTAGGTAAATACATACTCATTACAGAAACACCGTCGAAATCAGCTCGAATATTTCTTCCCTCAAAATCCATATGTTCAATACCTGTTCCGTATTCAATATGGTTCGGCTTTGTTTTAGAAAGAATAGCCACGCCACTATAGCCTTTTTTTTGAGCGCTGTACCAATAACAATAGGGGTAACCCGCTTCGTGAAAAACAGAAAGATCGAGTTGATCTTCTTGTGCTTTTATTTCTTGTAAACAAATTACATCGGGATCAGCTTGGGTTAACCATTCGATAAATCCTTTTTTTAATGCGGCACGAATTCCGTTGACGTTGTATGATATGATTTTCATGTGTTAGTTTATAGTAATTATCCACTAATACTTAGGCTGTGCAAAGCACTATCCCTCGTAAAACTCTTCTGGATATAAAAAGTTGTTATAAGGAAAACGAGTTACATGAATATCGCGGACTTCTTGATACACACGTTTTCGAAAATCTTCCATATTTTCTTTTTCAATGGCCGAAATAAACAAAGCGTTATCCCCCACTTTACTCATCCAAGTTTCGCGCCAGTCATTTAACGTATAGTGCGCTTTTGTAGGCTCGGTACTTAAATCATCATCTTCAATAGTTTCATACGTGTAGGCATCAATTTTATTGAAAACCATTATGGTACGCTTATTTTGACACTTTATTTCCCCTAAAATGGTATTTACCGATTCAATGTGATCTTCAAACTGTGGGTGCGAAATATCTACCACATGTAGTAATAAATCTGCTTCTCGAACTTCGTCTAGCGTACTTTTAAAACTTTCTACTAATTGAGTTGGTAATTTTCTAATAAAACCTACGGTATCTGTAAGTAAAAAAGGTAAATTTCCTATAACCACTTTTCTAACTGTAGTATCTAAAGTGGCAAATAATTTATTTTCGGCAAAAACGTCACTTTTAGAAATAACGTTCATTAAGGTTGATTTCCCAACATTGGTATACCCTACTAAGGCAACACGCACCATTTTTCCGCGATTACCGCGCTGCGTAGCCATTTGCTTATCGATGGTTTGTAATTTCTTTTTCAGTAATGAAATACGATCACGAACAATACGTCGATCGGTTTCAATTTCTGTTTCCCCAGGCCCGCGCATTCCAATACCTCCTTTTTGACGCTCTAAGTGTGTCCAAAGTCCAACAAGTCTTGGTAATAAATATTGATATTGTGCTAATTCTACCTGAGTTCGAGCATAACTCGTTTGGGCGCGTTGTGCAAAAATATCAAGAATCAAATACGTTCGATCGACAATTTTTGCTTTTAGAATTTTCTCAATATTTTTTTGCTGAGAAGGCGATAATTCATCGTCAAAAACTACCGTGTCAATTTCGTGTTGTTCGACATAGGCTAGTACTTCTTCCATTTTCCCCGTTCCTATAAACGTTTTAGAATTGGGCATATCCATCTTTTGAGTAAAGCGTTTTACGACTTTCCCACCAGCAGTGTGTGTTAAAAACTCAAGCTCATCTAAAAATTCTGTAAGCTTATCCTCGTTTTGTTCGCGTGTTACAAGCCCGATTAAGATAGCTTTTTCGTAAGCAATTTCATTTTTTTCTAGCATTCAAACCTAAATATAGAAACAAAGATACAATATTAGTAATCTTAGGTTTGCTTTATCGACTCTAGGTCTTGTATTTTTGCAACTATGACAAAGTCAACCTATTTTAATAAAAAGGACGCTTCCCTTTACACCATTGGATTTTATAATATTGAAAATTTATTTGACATCTATGACGACCCTCATACGTTAGATGATGATTTTCTACCTGAATCAGAAAAACGTTGGACCAAGAAGCGCTACGAAAAAAAAATCTTTAAAATAGGAACGGCTATTTCTAATATTGGCTACAGAAGTTCAGGAAAAGCACCTAGTATCATTGGCTTAGCAGAAGTAGAAAACAAAAAGGTAATCGAGGATCTTATTAAATCGAAACACTTGGTTAATAAGAATTATGGAATAGTACATTTTGACTCGCCCGATGAGCGCGGCATTGATGTGGCATTAATTTATCAAAAAGCACACTTCGAAGTTTTATCGAACGAAAGCATACATGTAGAAGTTACAAACCCTGATGGCGAAAAAGACTACACCCGAGATATTTTAAAAGTGAGTGGACTTTTAAATGGGGAGAAAATTCACGTTTTAGTGAATCATTGGCCTTCAAGAAGAGACGGAGCTGATATCACGGCATATAAACGCATTGCTGCAGCAGACAAAAATAGAGCGCTTATCGATTCTATTAAAAACGAAGATGGAGAAGAAGCTAAAGTGATCATAATGGGTGATTTTAATGATGATCCGCATGATGCAAGTGTATTACATTTAGCACAATCCGATTTCTACAATCCTATGTTGAAATTATTGACTCGAAGAAACGGAACATTGAGCTATCGAGGTGCTTGGAATCTTTTTGATCAAATACTTTTTAGTAATTCTTTTCATAAATACGAAAAAGGAACTCACTCATTTAGCTCGGCTAAAATATTTGACGACGATTTTTTAAAAGTTTACAAAGGAAGAAAAAAAGGCACCCCATTTAGAACCTATGCTGGAAGAAGGTATTTAGGCGGTTACAGCGACCATTTTCCTGTTTACGTTCAGCTGAAATTAAATGAATAATTCTAAAAATAACAAATCAGGAGGCATAGGGCAAGATATTGCTTATTTGTGTTTAGGACTATTATGTATTAGCACTACGGGGGTTTTGGCAAGATCAATTCAACTTTCGGCAATCATTATTATAGGTTGGCGATCTGTGTTTGCAGCTATATTTCTACTACTTTTTTGCAAATGGAAAAAATTCTCATTCAAGCTAGATAAAAGAGTTCTTTTTATAAACCTCATTGCAGGTGCATTGTTAGGCCTGCATTGGGTTACCTATTTTATGTCACTTCAAATGTCAAGCGTAGCTGTTGGTATGTTAGCATTATTTACTTTTCCAACCATAACAGCTTTACTTGAGCCTTTGATATTGAAAACAAGTTTTTCGATATTTCATCTATTCTTAGGAGTTTTAGTGATTTTCGGTATTTATTTTTTAGCCCCTGACATTAGCCTAGAAAACGAAATGTTTAAAGCCGTACTTTTCGGTCTATTTTCAGCATTGTGTTTTTCTATTCGTAATATTATGATGAAACAACAAGTAGCCCAATCTAACGGATCTGTGTTGATGACATGGCAATTAATTGTTGTTGGGGGATTGTTGTTACCTTATTTGATATGGAATTTCAAAACACCGACCACACAGGATGTTTCAGGTATATTAGCCTTGGCATTATTGGCTACCGCAATTGGTCACACCTTATTTGCGTATAGCTTAAAAAAGTTTTCTGCCACCACAACAAGTATTATTGGAGGACTTCAGCCTATTTTCGGAATTATTCTTGGTTATTTATTTCTGAAAGAAGCTTTAACTTGGAATACATTGGTTGGAGGTAGTTTAATTCTATCAACAGTTTTACTCGAAGGCTACCGCATGTTTAAAAAAGAAAAGCGTTGATATGGTCTAAGGACTATATAATTGTACTAAGAACCAAATACTTTGAAAACATAATATTTTCTGATTGTTAGGTGTTAAATACCAACTACTTTAACATACATTTTCAAAAACCTTCCCCAAAATCTTATAACTTTAAGTAAATTGAAAATGTTTAGTTATGAGAAAGTTAGCATTACCCTCGAAATATGGTTGGTATATAGGTATATCATTAATAGGCTATTTTTTGCTACTAAGTATATTTAACCTACACACGAATCCTTTATTTAGTTTACTAAATGGAGGTATTGTAGGATACGGATTAAGTAGTATGTTTAGGCGTTATGCTTTGACGGAAACTGTAAATCATAAAATAAAATATGATAAAGGCTTTTCTTTAGGTTTTTTAACGGGCTTAAATGCAACGGTAATATTTACTCTATTTTTTGTGTTATATAGCACAGAAATAGCACCTAGCTTTTTAGATGATTTAGTGGGTAATTGGAGAACACATTACCACACGCCTAGCGGTTTAATTTATTTTGTTGTTTTCATCATGGGGATTTCAACAACTATGATAATGACTTTGTTTTTTATGCAGCGATACAAAGTAAGCTGGAATTTGAAACACCTTATAAAAGACCCGAAAGAAACACTTGTTACTAATTAGAATTCAGATGTGAGAATTTAGAATTTAAAACTAATTTTTATGTATATCCGTAATTAGTAATGCTATATCCGTATTCGTTATTCCTTGCTTAACAAGGAATCTCATCTTACTGATTTTTATATCCTTAATGAGATCCTGAAACAAGTTTAGGTTGACGCAAGTCATATTATTAGTGATTACAGATATTCAATCTAAATTTTTAATTAAATACAAGTATTCAAGTTTAATGATTACAAGGTTCTACATGCTCAAATAAAAAAAGCTTCATATTTCATAAAGATGAACGCTAACTTTAATAACAAAATTCTAATTGTTTATTATTCAAAAAAAAACTGTACTTTTGCACTCCATTTTGTATAATTAATTATAAATACATAGCTATGTACGCAATTGTAGAGATAGCAGGGCAGCAATTTAAAGTTGCGAAAGACCAAAAAGTATTTGTACACCGTTTGCAAGAAGAAGAAGGTTCATCAATTTCTTTTGATAAAGTTCTTTTGACAGCAGATGGCGATGCAGTTACTGTTGGCGCCCCAGTTATAGAAGGTGCTCAAGTTAGCGCTAAAGTGTTAAGACACTTAAAAGGAGACAAAGTAATTGTTTTCAAAAAGAAAAGAAGAAAAGGTTACCGTGTTAAAAATGGTCACCGTCAGTATCTTACTGAAATTTCTATCGAAGACATCGTAGCTTCTGGAAGCAAAAAGGCAGCTCCTAAAAAGGAAGCCGCTGTAAAAAAAGCTCCCGCTAAAAAAACTACTACCAAAGGTGACGATTTAAAGAAGATTGAAGGTATTGGGCCGAAAGCCGCTGAAGCTTTAACAAATGCAGGGATTGATACTTTTGCTAAATTAGCAAAAGCTGATCCTACAAATATTAAAGAAATTTTAGTTGCAGCAAGTTCAAGATTATCTCATCTAGAACCTGGTTCATGGCCAAAACAAGCAGATTTAGCTGCTAATGGTAAGTGGGAGGAGTTAAAAGTATTACAAGACGAATTAGACGGAGGTAAATAATAATTACTTCTAATTGTTTAATCTTTTCGAATTTTTTTTCGGAATTAAATAAGAATAAAATGGCACATAAAAAAGGTGTAGGTAGTTCGAAAAACGGTCGTGAATCGGAATCGAAACGCTTAGGTGTAAAAATTTTTGGTGGTCAACCTGCAATTGCTGGTAACATCATTGTTCGCCAAAGAGGTACTGCGCACAGAGCTGGTGAAAATGTTTATTTAGGTAAAGATCACACATTACACGCTCGTGTTGATGGTATTGTGAAATTCACAAAAAAGAAAGACAATAAATCTTACGTTTCAATAGAAGCTTTCGAAGCATAAGTATTTATTAGTTAATAGTTTATAAAGCCCTTTGCAAATTGCATTGGGCTTTTTGTGTTTGCGCTATTATATTTATTCTTAGAGCTCATTTTGTAGTACATTATTATTTATTTTAGATTAAAATTTTTGTTATGAAAAAAATATGCATTTCAGTAGCCTTAGCTTCAACAGTTTTATTCAGTAGCTGCATAGGTAGTTTTAGTGCTTTCAATAAATTGAAAGACTGGAACTTAGGCGTTACCTCAAGTAAGTTTGGTAACGAATTAATATTTATTGCTCTTTGGGTAGTACCTGTATATCAAATAGCATCATTAGGTGACTTGCTTATCTTTAATTCTATTGAATTTTGGGGAGGCACCAACCCTATTGCAATGACTCCAGGAGATGAAGAAATTCAAGTAGTAAAAGCGAAAGGAAGTGTTTATGAGATTAAAGCAACACCCAATCGATTTGATGTTGTAGTAGTTGATGGTAAAAAGCAAGGGGAAACTGCTACGTTAATTTATTTACCCGAGGATCAGTCGTGGAACAAATTAAACAAAGATCAATCCTTAACTAAGTTAGCCTCACTTAAAGACGGCTTACTTATGGCACACTTACCTAATAAAACAGTGGCATTAGACACCTATTTATCAAGATCTGCAATGGCTTCTATTTTAACCAAAGAAGCTAATGCGTTTGATATTAAAACTGTGGAAGTAGAATAATTTAACACATTATTTTGTAATTGAATTTATTTTTTGATAGATATGATATTATCAAGAACAAACTTAAGTTACATTAATTAACATCTATACGCTTTAAAAAATCGGGAGACACTAAAAGCTCCCGATTTTTGTTAAGTCGATTTAATAAGGAAGAGACAACGGCAGTTTTTAAATTTCTTTGATACGGTAACGGAGAAATACAACTTAAGAGCGGATCAATTTTTCTTGTGATTTTTTATTTCCATATTAACGATTCAATCATAACCTTTAAATCATTCTCTAGATACTTTATACCAGGCAAAATAGAGTCATAGTTAGGTTTAATGTTAAAGTATAATGAGCCTAATAAAAAATGATTTGTACTATCGGTTAAATAAAATTGAGAGGGAGAAGCCGCATTCCCCGAAACTTTATAAACCATTCCGTGTACATTTTGAGTTGTGTTAGAGTACGCTTGTGTAGCTATATTGTCAGCCTTTACAACATGTTCGTATGTTAAATTTTGAGCATCTTTCAATAATTTTTTTAAGTCAGATTGCACGGGTCTATATGTTAAATATACGGTAGCATTTAAATTAGGATAAAACAATTTGAACCCGCAGAAGCCATGTTTTGATACTCGTTTGAGTTGTGCAATTCTATTTTTTTTGAAATCAAATTTACAATCGGTATCTGTACTCTCGTAAGTTACGGCGTCGTATTGCAAGCGCAGTTGCGCTTTGGGTTTTGGTAGCACTTCGTTTTTACAAGAAATAAAAAACAACTGTAAACTTATAATTATAAAGAAAATTTTATTCATTAAGAATCGTCAATTTTATTTTTTTGATGCGTTTTTTGTCTAAACTTTCGATGACAAACACCAAGTTTTCAAAAGTTATTTTATCGCCTTTTTTGGGGAAGTTATTTGAGACTTCTAGAATGAATCCCGCTAAGGTTTCTGCTTCCTTCTTAATGTCCTCAAAGCTTTCCGAAGGTATAATTTTAGTGATTTTAAAGAAATCTTTTAAATGCACTCTTCCTTCAAAAATATAATTAGTGTCATTTATTTTAGTGTAGTGGATGTCTTCATCATCAAATTCATCACTAATATCACCTACTATTTGGCGAATAATATCATCTAATGTAATTATTCCACAAGTACCTCCATATTCGTCGACTACTACGGCTAAGTGATTTTTCTTTTCTTGAAATTCAGTTAGCAAATCGTCTAACTTTTTATTTTCAGGAACAAAAATGGGTTTTTGAATTAATGATAACCAATCAAAATTCTTTTCTGATAAGTACGGCAGTAAATCTTTCACGTAAAGAATTCCTATAACATCGTCAATAGAATCCTGAAAAACAGGCACTCTAGAGTATCCACTTTGACTAATTTTCTTAATAATAGAAATAAAATTTTCTTCTTTTTTAATAGAGAAAATATCCATTCTAGGTTGCATCACTTCTCTTACCTCAGTAGTTCCGAAACTTACAATACCTTGTAAAATTTTCTTCTCCTGTAAGGTAGTTTCTGTACCATCTGTAATTTCTAAAGCTTGTGAAAGTTGGCTAATATTAAGGTCCGATTTACTTCTTCCAAAACGATCTTCAATTAAGCCTGTAATATATTGCATAGGCTCATTCAAAAAAGTCAATCCTTTATTTAATAAGGTCAAAGGATAGGCCATAAAACTGGCAAATTTTAAATTATTTCTATTCGCATAAATCTTTGGTAAAATTTCTCCGAATAATAAAATGATAAAAGTGACCAATACTACTTCAAGTATAAAGCGAATAGAAATACCTAAAAACAAATGATAGCTTAAATGTTCAAAGAAATAGGCGCCTAACGTATCGGCTAGTAAAACAATAGCAATGTTTATAAAGTTATTGGCTACAAGAATTGTGGCTAATAGCTTTTTAGGTTTTTCAAGTAAGTGGGCAATGCGATTACCGCTTTTCAAATTGTTTTTAGTGTGTTCTTCAATATCAGTAGCCGATAAAGAGAAAAAGGCTATTTCACTACCCGAAATTAAAGCAGAGCATAACAATAAAACACCTAATAGTACTAACTGAATAGTAATTTCTAAATGGTCGAATATTAATATAAGTAAGGGGTCAGGATCCAATTAATGAAACTTTTAATTAAAAGGGTAAATCATCTTCTTCAGTAGTACTGGAGCTAGCGGCTGGTTGGCTGGGCATACTAGTATTTTTCGGACTGCTAGCAGGCGTTGCTTGAGGTTGAGAATTCGTGTGGCCAGAATTACTAGAAGCTCCTTCACCTTTAGGAGTTAAAAATGTAAAATCAATACATTGAATTTCAGTGGAGTACCGATCATTACCATTTTGATCTTGCCATTTTCTAGTTTTTAAACGACCTTCAATATAAACTTTATCTCCTTTTTTTAGGTATTTTTCGCATATTTCAGCGGCTTTATTTCTTACTACAATATTGTGCCATTCGGTATTTGAAACACGTTCGCTAGTAATTTTATTCACATAATCTTCATTGGTAGCTAATGGGAAACGGCCAATAATTCCACCCCCTTCAAAATAAGTGTTTTTAACATCGTCACCTGTGTGTCCAATTAAAATTACTTTGTTTATAGTACCAGCCATTATATTATGATTATAGAGTTAAAGTTAACAAAAAAAACTACAAAAGCTCAAGTTTCAAAAAGTTGCTTATAAGCACAGGAATTGGATACTTGTAAATTTCATTTTTTGAAGTTGCAATATAGTTCTCTTTTAATAACGCAAAGTCTTTTTTAGGAATAGAAATTTTCCAAAAGCTAGCAAACAGATGTTGATGCGAGAGTTTATGTGCTTTTTCGTTAATATGCATTAATGTTATAGAAGGAATATTCGCTAAATTGAAAAGTTCTTGAATTTTAGTGCCAAGCGTTGTTGCTGTGATTGCTTTACTACTTTCAATTAGTGGAAATTCATAAAGGTGCTGCCAAATTCCTTTACCTGAGCGTTTTGAAATAAGAATTTCTAAATTGTTTTCTACCAGCATATAATTTAAGTGCTTAGTAGTAATTTTAGTTTTTTTGATCTTTTCAGGTAATTGATCTAATGCAGCATTTTGATAGGCATAGCATTCGTTAGAAAAGGGGCAATACATGCAGTTAGGTTTTTTTGGTGTGCATTGCAAAGCACCAAATTCCATAATAGCTTGATTATGTATGTCGGGCATTTCGTTGTCTAAAAGCGTATTTGCTAATGCCTGAAATTCTTTAATGCCTTCTGTGCTATTAATAGGAGTGAAAATACCGAATATTCTCGCAATTACTCGATATACATTTCCATCAACAACGGCAACAGCTTCTTTGTTACTAAACGAAGCAATAGCACTTGCGGTATATTGTCCTACGCCTTTTAACTGAATCAAATTAGCAAATGTGTTGGGAAAGACACCATCAAATTTTTCCAAAACCATTTTGGCTGCGGCATGTAAATTTCGAGCGCGCGAATAATAGCCTAAACCTTGCCATAGTTTTAGAACAGCTTCCTCTTCAGCATTAGCTAAATCTTGAACAGTAGGATACTGCTCAACAAACTTAATATAATAAGGTAAGCCCTGGTTAACACGTGTTTGTTGTAAAATTACTTCACTCAGCCAAATTTTATAAGGGTCAGTACAATTTCTCCAGGGTAAGTCCCGTTTATTATTTAAATACCACGTTTGTAATGTTTTAGAAAAGGACTCGACTATCATAAAAAAAGAATAAATTTTTTTAATTGTTTAATATTTAGTGCTTAGTGTTGAATTAATGGAAATTAAATTAATATATTTGCAAACTGAAAAACCCTCAAAATAGAATTATGACAAAAGCTGATATCGTAGCAAATATCGCTACAAAATTAGGAATGGAGAAAACAGATGTACAAGCAACTGTTGAATCTTTCATGGAAGAAGTAAAGGATTCACTTGAAAGTGGAGAAAACGTATACCTAAGAGGTTTCGGTAGTTTTATTATTAAAACACGTGCTGAAAAAACAGGTAGAAATATTTCTCAAAACACAACGATCAAGATTCCTGCACACAACATACCTGCTTTCAAACCAGCAAAAGTGTTTATGGAAGGGGTTAAAACTCAAGTTGAAGTAGAACAATAAGAGAATTAACATATATAAATTAGATCATTATGCCAAGTGGTAAAAAGAGAAAAAGACATAAGGTAGCAACTCACAAGCGTAAAAAGCGTAGAAGAGCTAATCGTCATAAGAAAAAGTAGTCTTTGACTACTTTTTCTGTTTTAAAAACCAAATCGTGCTAAGCATGGTTTGGTTTTCAAGTTCATTGAAATAGCAGTAAATCACTGCGTCGGAATTTATAGAAACTTTGAAATTTCAAAGTCTAGTCATTCCTGATATAAATTTGTAATAACCAGTCTTTGCTTATTGCAAGGACACAACATCTAATAAAGTGAACAAAGAGTTAATTATTAGGTCTGGTGAGTCTACAGATTTTGCTTTACTTAAGGATGGAAAACTTATCGAACTTCATAAAGATGAAGACGAAAGCAAGTTTGCGGTAGGTGATATTTTTATTGCCAAAATTCGCAAGCCTGTAGTGGGACTAAATGCAGCCTTCGTAAATGTTGGTTACGAAAAAGATGCTTTTCTGCATTATTTAGATTTAGGTCCACAAGTTAAATCGTTGTTGAAGTTTGTGAAACGTGTAAGCTCAGGTAAACTAAAAGACTATTCATTAGAGAATTTTCAGCCAGAAGAAGACATCGACAAAGGTGGTAGCATCGTCGATGTGCTAAAAGCAAACCAGTCTGTGTTAGTACAGATAGTAAAAGAACCTATTTCCACTAAAGGGCCAAGATTGAGTTCTGAAATTTCTA
>JAHDEF010000148.1 GCA_020628975.1 Aquimarina sp.
AATCTTGTATACCTACTTCAATTACTTATTTTTGGTGGCTTAACCGTATTACATATGAGCCGTACCACAAAAGATTACTTAGTTTTAGCCTTAAAAGGAATGGGAATGGGTGCAGCTGATGTTGTACCAGGAGTTTCTGGGGGTACTATTGCTTTCATTTCAGGTATTTATAAAGAGCTCATTGAAACGATTTCAAATTTTGATATAGCCCTTATCAAACTATTGTTTAAGGAGGGTATTGCATCATTTTGGAAAAAGGCTAACCTTAGTTTTTTAGTTCCCTTAATGATAGGCATTTTTGTAAGTGCTTTAAGTGTTATGCGCTTAATGCATTATTTGTTAACAGAACACCCCATACCCCTTTGGGCTTTCTTTTGGGGATTAATTTTAGCCAGTACTTGGTTTATAGCCAAACAAGTAAAAGATTGGAATTGGAAAAATATTTCACTCTTCATTGTCGGAGCAGCTATAGCATTGGGAATTACTTTTTTAAATACTTCCTCTGGAAATAATTCTATAGGTTTTTTATTTGTAGCAGGGGCTTTAGCTAGCTGTGCTATGATTTTACCTGGTATTTCTGGATCTTTTATACTCGTACTTTTAGGAGCTTACTCAGCTATTAGCGAAGCTGTTCACAATTTTGAAATCAAAAAAATTGCAGCTGTCGGTATTGGTGCTGCCGTGGGTATTTTAAGTTTTTCAAAATTTTTAAAATGGCTTTTTAACAACTACGAAAAACCAACATTGGCTTTATTAGGTGGCTTCGTATTTGGCTCGCTCAATAAAATTTGGCCTTGGAAAAAAGTGTTAGAAACCGCTATTGTTAAAGACAAAGTCATTCCGATTAAAGAGGTTTCAATATTACCAAGTAACTTTGAAGGGAATCCTCAAATTTTACTAGCCATAGCAATGGCTGTTTTAGGAGTTTTAGTTATCTTATTGCTTGAAAAATTAGCTCCTAAGCATAACTAATGCAACAACGAATAACACGCACTTCTCTAGATAAATTCTTCCTAATACTTAAAGGTATATCGATGGGAGCAGCAAATAAAGTACCTGGAGTTTCAGGCGGGGTTGTTGCGTTTGTTGCGGGGTTTTATGAAGAATTTATTTACTCTCTTAAAAAATTCAATCTTAAAGCTTTAAGGCTTCTTTTAGGATTTCGATTCAAATCATTTTGGCAATATGTTAATGGATCCTTCTTAGGCTACATTATTCTAGGAATGCTAGTTAGCTATTTTAGTATTTCACAATTAATAGATTACATGCTCGAGCGCTACGAAATTCACGTTTGGGCACTTTTTTTTGGTATGATTATCGGTTCGTTAATTTATATTATTCGAGGTTTTGAAGGTACTTGGAATTTAAAAAATATTGGTTTTGTAATATTGGGTACCTTAACAGGTATTGCCATAACGCACCTAAGCCCCGAACAAGAAAATGATAACCTTTGGTTTGTTTTCTTTTGTGGTATTATCAGCGTATCGGGGATGACTTTACCTGGACTTTCTGGATCATTTATATTAATACTTTTAGGCAACTATGTACTGCTTTTAGTAGATGCTGTAAATGCGCTATATAATGTTTTCCCTAAATTAATAAGTCTTAATTTTTCTTTTTGGAATGATCCTGTGCAGCAGCGATTGCTTATTGTACTTTTAGTATTCACTATAGGTTCAATGTTTGGACTTGTTAGCCTTTCTCATATTTTAAGTGCTATTCTTAAAAAATATAAAGCAGCAACATTTGCTTGTATAATTGGCTTTATCGTAGGCTCATTAAGTGTAGTATGGCCTTGGAAAGAAAAAGTATTAAAATCGAATGCGTCGGGTAATCTGCTTCTTGACGCCAATAGCAATCCTATTCTAGATCATTATATTTCATACCTCCCCAATTTATCTACACACACATGGATTGCCATCGGTTGGATTATTTTCGGAATAATCATCGTATTATATTTAGAATGGCTAGCCTACGGAAAAAAGATGAAGAGTTAGTTTTTTAGTTAATAGTTGGTAGTTGATAGTTGATAGTTGGTAGCTAACAATTAACTATGAACCAAGTACCATCAATTATGAACTAACGATTTTTAACCCTCAACCTTCAACACTCAACCTTCAACACTCAACCCTCAACCCTCAACCCTCAACCCTCAACCCTCAAAAACCAAGCATTTAAAATATATCTTCCTGTTAACCGAAGTACTTCGTACTTTTACTTTTTAAAAAATACATCTAGTGATTAATTATATTTCTGTTGAAAACGTTGCCAAGGCTTTTGGGGAACGTGTGTTGTTTGAAAATATTTCTTTCGGAATTAATGAAGGCCAAAAAATAGGCTTCGTTGCTAAAAATGGAACAGGAAAAACTTCGCTGTTAAATATTATAACTAAAAACGATCTTCCTGATGAAGGACAGGTGGTTTACAGAAATGGCTTAAAAACGGCTTTTTTACCACAAGAGCCTGTACTAGATCAACAGCTTACTATCGAGCAAACTATTTTTGCTGGCGATAACGAAAGTTTACGCGCCATTGCCGAATACGAAGCAGCCATGACAAACCCTGATGATGCTGATCGCATGCAAAAGGCGTTTGATACTATGGAAAGACTTCAAGCTTGGGATTTTGAAACACAATACAAACAAATTCTCACCAAATTAAAGCTTGATAATTTATCCTTAAAAGTTAATTCGTTATCTGGTGGACAAAAGAAGCGTTTGGCTTTAGCCAATATATTACTGAGTAAACCTCAATTAATTTTCTTAGATGAACCTACCAACCACCTTGATTTAGAAATGATCGAGTGGCTAGAAGAGTTTTTCGCTCGTGAAAGCGTTACCTTATTTATGGTTACGCATGATCGCTATTTTTTAGAAAATGTATGTAACGAAATTGTTGAATTAGACCAAGGTAAAATGTATAGTTACAAGGGAAACTATGCTTATTACCTAGAGAAGAAAGAGGCGCGATTAACTGCGGAAGCTGCTGAATTAGGAAAAACCAAGCAGCTGTTTAAAAAGGAATTAGATTGGATGCGTCGTCAACCCAAAGCACGTACTACAAAATCTAAATCAAGAATTGATGATTTTTTTGAAATAAAGAAGAAAGCCAAACAACGTCGTGACGACCATCAAGTAACGCTTGAAATTAATATGGAACGTTTGGGAAGTAAAATCATTGAACTTCACAAAGTTTCTAAAAAATACGGCGATTTAATTATTGCCGATCAGTTTGAATATGTATTTAAAAAAGGGGAACGTATTGGTATTATTGGAAAAAACGGTACTGGTAAATCTTCATTTTTAAATCTATTAACAGGAAATCAGCTACCAGACAACGGTAAAGTTATTGTAGGTGAGACGGTTAAAATAGGCTATTACACCCAAAGTGGTATTAAAATAAAACCTGGTCAAAAGGTTATTGAAGTCATCAAAGAATTTGGAGAATATATTCCGCTTAAAAAAGGGCGAATTATATCTGCTGGTCAATTGCTCGAGCGTTTTCTTTTTGATCGTAAAAAGCAATATGACTTTGTAGAAAAACTGAGCGGTGGAGAACGAAAAAGATTGTACTTGTGTACCGTTTTAATTCAAAATCCAAACTTCTTAATTTTAGATGAGCCTACAAACGATTTGGATATTGTAACCTTAAACGTATTGGAAAGTTTTCTATTAGACTTCCCTGGTTGCTTGCTAGTGGTTTCGCATGATCGTTATTTTATGGACAAAATTATCGATCACTTATTTGTCTTCGAAGGACAAGGAATCATTAGTGATTTCCCTGGGAATTATTCTGATTATAGAGCATACGATAAAAGCGCCCCTAAAAAAGAAATTGCTGTAGAAGAAGCACCTACTGAGGCATCAAAAAAAGATAAAGGGCATTGGAAACAAGATAATAACACAGCTTTGTCTTACAATGAGCAAAAAGAATTTTCTAAAATAGAAAGAGAATTAAAAAAACTAGAAAACAAAAAATCCGATATCGAAGCTACATTTGCCAAAGGAACTTTAGAAGGTGACAAACTTATGGAACTCTCCAAAAAACTTGAGGTAATTGTAAATGATATCGAAGAAAAAGAAATGCGTTGGATGGAACTAGCTGATAAAATGAGCTAAATTGAATAAATTGACTTTTTTATAAATAAAAGTTAATAGCCATAATCGACAATACAATAATTTCTTACTTTATAATAAAAAATTTTATGCCCTCAACTACTAGTTGGACAAATTGGTCTAAATCATTTACCACTACACCTTCATATATATTTCAACCTACTACGGAGCAAGAAATTATTGATATTATTACCAAAGCCAATACTGAAAATAAAGTAGTAAAAGCTATTGGCTCAGGTCATTCTTGCTCATTGATTACTAGTGCAAATAATGGGTATTTGATCGACCTTCAAGCGAATTATCAAGGCATTATTAATTTTGATAAAAAAACAAAACAGCTTACAGTAAAATCAGGTACTTCGTTAAAACAAATTGCTAATTTTGCCTTACAAAACAATTGTGCATTTGATAACCTTGGTACTATTGTCGATCAAAGTATTTCGGGGTCAATTTCAACAGGCACCCATGGTTCGGGGATTACACACGGCGCCGTAGATCAATCTGTTTTGACAATTTCAGTAATTACAGCTAATGGAAGCTTA
>JAHDEF010000149.1:0-2966 GCA_020628975.1 Aquimarina sp.
ATTGCTCGAAATGGAAAAGTTTCCTTTTTTTCCTATGCTTCTGCTGAAAACATAAAAGCTTCGAACAATCAAGTTCTCAGTTTATTTGAACCTGAAACCGACAAAATAGCTGTTAGTATTTTGATGCGTGCATTTCAATTTGAAAAATCATTAATGCAAGAACATTTTAATGATAGCTATATAGAATCTGATATTTATCCCAAAGCGACTTTTGAAGGTACTATTGTCAACTTTGATAAAAACTTTTCAGGTACTCAAACCAAAATTATTGAGGGTAATTTTACCTTACGTGGCATTACCCAACCTATTAAAATAAAAGCTGATATCACAAAAACTTACAAAAACTACATAATTAACGGAGAAACTGATTTGAATATAAAAGATTTTAAAATTAATGTTCCGCAAATTCTTGCTAATCGAATAGCTCAAACCGTAAAAGTTTCTTTCAACTTCAAATATGATCGCTATGAGAAATAGTTTACTAATAATTTCCCTTATCTATTTAGGAATTACTTCAATGCAATCTCAAGGACTCTTAGATGAATTGTACTTTGAAGAAAAAGAGCGTACCGAACTTGTACAATCAACTTTTAAAATGATACGAATCGGAATGTTTCATTCTGTAGAAACCCGAAAAAAAGGGGTTTTAGAACTTAATTCCTACACGCGCTATTGGAATATTCCAGAAGTTGATGGCGAAGTTATTGAAAGAAATAGTTTTGGTTCTGACAGAATTAGTGCGCGTTTTGGGGCTGACTTAGCTATAACAGACAAGTTTACCGTAGGTGGAGGTTGGTCAAGCAATGGGGTATTAGATGGGTACTTCAAACATAGGATTATCCAACAACGTACGGGTAAACATGCGATTCCATTTAGTTTAACTGGGCTTATTGGAGGTTCGCATCGTCTTAAAAATTTAGAGAATATTTCAGGTGACGGTGACCCTGTATCGATATATGATACTACTATTCCTAATACTTCTATTAATTTAGAAGATAGTTTTTACGACAAAACAAATGTATTTGCACAACTGCTTATTGCGCGTAAATTCAATAGAAATTTATCAGCTCAAATATCACCCACGTTTATTTACCGAGGTTCTAATCGTTTTGAAGAAAACCCCGACGTAAGTGTAGCCATAGGGTTTGGAGGTAGATATAAGGTAGGAAAACACACTTCTTTATTTTCAGAATATTATTGGCTACCCGAATCTTCAGCATTGCAAAATATTGAAACTTTTGGTGCTTATTCCTTAGGGGTTAATTGGGAAGTTTCAAGTGTGCAAATTCAATTATTTTTGACCAATACAGGTAATTATGCCGAAGATATTGTGATCACTGAAACGCCCGTAAATTTTAATTTTAAAGATGGAAATTTATTTTTTGGTTGGAATTTTGCCTACATACTACATCTTAAAAAACGTAATAAATAGATTTAAAGCTATACGATATGAATATTAAAAAATTATTAATCGCTGGTGGAAGTTTGCTTGTTTGCGCTTTGGCTTTAATAGCTTCTGACCACGTAGATGCACCAAGTGTAACGAATACCACAGCCGATATTGCCGATTTTTATGCCTTCGAAGGTAGCGATACCAATAATATGGTATTTTTAGTAACCAGCCAAGGACTACTAAGCCCTACTGAAAGTGAAACTGCCAATTTCGATCAAAATGTGTTATATGAAATTAATATTGACAATACGGGTGACAATGTAGAGGATTTAGTAATCCAAATGATTCGCCGAGGTAATTGGATGCATTTTTTTGGTCCTGTAACTCCTGAACAAACCGGTTTAGCTGGTGGAATTGTAAGTGATGCTGAAATTCAACAAAGAGTTTTGATAACACCTTATCAAGCTGAAGAAATTATCTTAGAAACCGGAAATGGATTTAAGTATTTTGCGGGTGCCACCGATGACCCTTTCTTTTTTGATATTGCAAGATTTAGACAAATTATAGCAGGAAACGCTTCTGGGTTTAACAATCCTGGTAACGACACTTGGAATGGCTTAAATGTATTAACTATGGCTATTGAACTTCCGAAATCAATGTTGGGAGATACTGAAACCATCAATGCTTGGGTAACTGCTAATCGTAAACAAAATTAAACATGAAAATTCAACCAAAAATAATAGCTATAATCAGTTTCGTGTTTGCTCTTAATTCGTGTAGTCTTAACGAAGATGCAGGGCAAGCACAAGAGGAAGAAGTTGTAGTTGGTTTTGACGGCGTATTTGTTCAAGAAGACCGAGTAGGTAAACCAGCTATTAATACAGCTTTAATTTTACCTAGCCGAAAAGAAGCTTTTAATGTTATTGTCACTAATCGAATTCAATCAGCATTCAGTAATGAAATTAAAGATAGAATTGAAGCATTGAGCCCTGCTTACAACATAGCTACTGATGTAAATGCATTAGGATTATCTTCTACAGATTTAGCCAATGTTTTAGCCAACGATGTATTAAGTATAAGCCTTAGGCAGCCAACCACCTTTTTTGATGGCACCCATGTACTTACAGGTAGAAAACTAGAGGATGATGTAATCGATACAGCTTTGCTTTTAATCTTTGGAGGTGAAGATGGTACCGAAAACCCACAGCTTAGTAAAGACAATGTGAATAATAATGATCGTGCTTTTAGAAATGATTTTCCGTATGTTCCTAGAGCTTGGTAAATAAATTTACAAACAAATTACAGCTGAATATTATTAGGTTTATCCTTTTATATTCAGCTTTTTTTATGACTTATTTATGAAATATATTGTGCTATTTAGCTGCTTAATTCTTTCTTGTAATAAAACCCAAACTATTACAAAATTAAGTGATTACGAGGCGTACTTAAAGCCCGTTTCTCCAACAAAAACCGCTAAACTTTTAACGAATAATACTTTTTGGAAAGAAAAAGTAAAAAGCGATACCACTCAATCTATTTATTACAGCAAATGGGCGCAAACAGAAGAGATGTT
>JAHDEF010000149.1:2976-4646 GCA_020628975.1 Aquimarina sp.
GTAGAAATTTCACATCTAAAAAAAGCAAATTTAGCCTTAGAAAAAGCTGTTAAGATAACCGATAGTAATCAAGTGGGCTTATTACATCAATTGGCTCAAAATTACATTCAACAACATCAATTTAAAGCATGTATACCCTTACTCGAAAAGGCTAAAGCTATCCAATACAAGCTAAAAACTACCGATCAACTACTTTTCGATGTACACTTAGAACTTGGTCATCTAGATATTGCCAAAATACATTTAGAACGCTTTAAAAATTTTGAGGATTTTAATTATCTGATACGTGCTGCAAAATTAAAGGATGCGCAAGGACAATTAGATGACGCCATTGCACATTTAGAAATCGCCGCCAAAAAAGCAAAACTATCTAATAACAAACATTTGCAAATTTGGAGTCAATCAAATCTAGGAGATTTTTATGGGCATCAAGGTGCTTTAAAAAAATCATATCAAGCCTATTTGAATACGTTGCAATTAGATCCTTCAAACAATTATGCATTGAAAGGCATTGCATGGCTTGCTTTTTCTAAAGAAAAAAATACCGTAAAAGCAAATCAAATTCTCGATGCCTTACTATCACGAGCTCCAAAACCTGACTACTTTTTATTCAAGAGCAAGCTTGCCCATTTTGATAATAAAATTGAGCAACAATCACACTATGAAGAAATTTTTGTGAATGAAGTAAGCCAAGCTTCTTACGGGGTAATGTATAATACGCATTTAATAGCACTTTATTTAAATTCTAAAAAACAATACGATCCCAAAGAAGCATTACAATTGGCTAAAAAGGAAGTGCAACACGTACGAGCTACACCAATGGCGCAAAGTTGGTATGCGCGAGCGCTATCAGCCAACAACAAAGTCAAAGAGGCTACTCATATCATAAAAAACAAAGTACTTGGTCATACAGAAGAACCTATCGCTTTATTAAACGCCGCTATTGTTTTGAAAGAATCGAACCAAAACGATGCCGATACCGAAGTACTAAAACAACAATTGCTAGAAGCCTTGTACGAGTTAGGCCCAACATACCAAAAAACAATAGAGGCTCTTTAAAAGAGCCTCTACAGGGGCATCAAATGCCCTAACCAACTATCGAACTATGAATCTTTATATATTTTTGTAGTTTAAAAAACCTCTTGGTATGAATTAATAGTGTCATTGAATGGTAAATAATCAATCTTTTGACCGTAATTCATGTTTATTTTACTGTGAACGTTAACAAACTCCTTTACACTTCCGTATTCTTTAGTAATTTCTTTTTTATAAATTCTAATTAAATCCGACAAATGTGCTTCGGTCGCCGTAATATTATTCTTTTCTGTGTCATTTATAAAAACACGTATTCTTTTCTCTAATGTAGCTTCTAAATTTTCAGCGGTGTAAGCATTTTTGTCCATTTTGATACTAGATTTTGCTCCTCTATGCAACACAAGTAAAGCTCTAACATCATCAAATCCTTTAATAATTTCTTCTACATCACTTAAACTCATCATTTCATTATTGATTTCGAAGAATTTAATTTTTTCTACTTTTCCAATATCACTCAATTTTTTAGCAGGAAAATGATCTGCAATTAATTTTATTGAATAAGCATTGTAAACATTAATCCAATGTGCTAATTGTGTGTTTCTATTCCAAGTCGACTTCACCTCTTTTAAAGCTAA
>JAHDEF010000150.1 GCA_020628975.1 Aquimarina sp.
ACAATACGTAGCGTTTTCAACTTTCTACGCAGCATCACTTTACCTTCTTGCGCAATTTGTTTGCGTTCTTCGTTAAGAGAAGCCTTTATTTTAGTTCGTGCTCTACTTGTGGTTACATAGTTCAACCAATGTTGCGTAGGTTTAGCAGAATTTGAAGTAATTACCTCCACCTGGTCGCCACTTACTAATTCCTGATTCAGCGGCACAAGTTTTGCATTAACTTTTGCTCCGCGAGTTTTTGAACCTATTTCGGTATGTATACTAAAACTAAAATCAAGAACTGTTGCTCCTTTAGGTAACGATTTTATATCTCCCCTTGGGGTAAACACAAAAATTTCTTTAGCGTGTAAGTTTAATTTGAATTCCTCAACGAAATCTACTGCGTTTGTTTCGTTATTTTCTAGAGCTTCCTTCAGCTTATCAAGCCACGAATCTAAGCTATGATCACCCTGTTCGTTAGTGTTTTTATATTTGTAATGTGCCGCATATCCCTTCTCTGCAATTTCGTGCATACGTTGACTACGAATTTGCACTTCTACCCATTTATTTTCAGGGCCTACAACAGTAATGTGTAAAGATTCGTACCCGTTATTTTTAGGGAAAGAAATCCAGTCACGCATTCGTAAAGGATTGGGGCGAAAGTAATCGGTGACAATACTATAAATTTTCCAAGCTAATAACTTTTCGTTATTAGAGTCTGATTTATAAATAATACGAATGGCAAACTTGTCGTACACTTCCTCAAAAGTTACGTTTTGTTTCACCATTTTTTTTCTAATCGAATAAATCGATTTATGTCTACCCTTAATTTCAAAGTGCAAACCTTCTTTTTCTAAGCCTGATTTTATTTGATCTGAAAACTTTTGAATGTACGCTTGTTGCTCTTCTTTAGTTTCCGCAATTTTTTGTTGAATGTCATTAAAAACTTCAGGTTCGGTGTATTTTAAACCTAAATCTTCTAAATCATTTTTAATATTATACAGTCCAATTCTATGTGCTAGGGGAGCGTAGATGTATAAAGTTTCCGAAGCGATTTTAATTTGCTTGTCCGACCGCATCGAATCCATAGTTTGCATATTATGCAAGCGATCAGCAATTTTAATAATGATTACCCGAATATCATCATTCATTGTTAACAACAACTTTCGATAATTTTCAGCTTGAAGAGAAATTGGCTTTTCCTCATCCTTATCCATCATCGAAATCTTTGTAAGCCCGTCCACAATCTTAGCGACCGTTTCCCCGCAAAGTCGTTCTAAATCATTCAGCGTATAATCCGTATCCTCAACCACATCATGAAGTAAGGCTGCAGCGATAGAAGTGGCATCGAGTCCTATTTCACTAGCCACAATTTTAGCCACCGCAATGGGGTGAAAAATATAAGCTTCACCACTTTTTCTGCGTTGTTCTTTGTGTGCATCAACGGCCGTATCAAAAGCCGTTCGTATTAGTTTTTTATCGTCATCAGTTAGATTACGATAACTAATTTGTAGCAGCTCTTTATAGGCTTTAGCAATTAACTTATTTTCTTCTTCGATTTGCACTTCAGTCATAAAATTAAATTTACAAATTTGGAATGAAGTTTTAAGAATTTTCTTACAATAAAGTCCCTAAAAAATAGCCTTAAAAATTGTTTTTTTCGAAACAAATCAAAGGGCTAATTTTCAATTTAAGTTCCCGCTATCCACTTGTAGTTGTGGCTCGGCATAGGCCGCTCGCCACAAGCTACCGCTACTATCGGGGTTAAACGAAGACTTTTTCGTTTTTTTGGAAGATTTTTAGATGCTGTATTCAATATTAGATAATAGCTTAATGACTTCTTCCTTAAAAAAAGATAAACTAGGCTCTAAGATTTCGAATACGTTTAATTAAGGCAGGGTGCGAGTAATGGTAAAATTCGTATGCTGGATGCGGCGTTAAATTGCTTAAGCTATTCTTAGAAAGCTTTTTTAAACTTGTCACTAAAGGTTCAGCAGCAAAGGTTTCTTTCGCATAATTATCCGCTTGGTATTCAAACTTCCGAGAAAGTATATTCATTAACAAACCTGTAATTTCAGAAATTGGTGTGTATAAAATTCCAAAAGCGATTAAACCAATATGAAATGTCGGAACTTCAACCCCTAATGCTGCTGATAATTCAGGGCTAGAAACAAAAAAGGAAAGTAACCACAGCGTAAAACCAGTAAGTAGAGTTGATAAAATTAAATTTGAGATGATATGTTTTCTTTTGTAATGGCCAACCTCGTGGGCAAATACGGCTACAATTTCATCTTCGTCTAAATCATTAATTAACGTATCAAATAAAGTGACTCTTTTTTCACTACCAAAACCAGAAAAATAAGCATTGGCTTTAGTACTTCTTTTAGATCCATCGATTACTAAAATCTTATCCAATTTAAAACCTACTTTATTTCCATAAGCTTCAATTTTATTACGTAAGCTACCTGCTTCTAAAGGCGTTTGCTTATTGAAGAGCGGCACAATTAGCTTTGCGTAAAACATATTCATTAGTAATGAAAATACAGCTACTAAACCCCATGCGTATAACCAAAATCCAGGTCCTGCAATATGATAAAACCAAATAATTAAAGCTAAAATTCCGCCACCAACTACAGCCATCATTAACCAGCCTTTAATTTTATCTAAAAAGAAAGTAGCCTTTGTCATTTTATTAAAACCAAATTTTTCTTCAATCACAAAGTTTTTATAATAGCCAAAGGGAGTATTTATAATATCGCTTCCAATCATAATAATTCCGAAGAAAATTAAACCGACAATCACAGGATTATCACTAATACTTGTAGCTATATCATTTACCCATTTAAAGCCTTCAAAAAAGAAAAAAGCAAGCGTTACTAATAAAGAGAAAATTGAAGTAATAGTACTAAATCGATGATTTGTTTTTTTGTATTCCATTGACTTTCTGTATTCATCTTCAGGATAAACATCTTTTAATTCGTCGGGTAGGGGAGCATCAAAATTTTTAGCATTTAAGTTATCAAGAATTTGATCAATGATAAAATTAATTATAATTATTCCTATTAGGATATAAAAAATAGTTTGTGGATTCATGTACTATGATTCAAGGTTTAAATTTAAAGATCAATACCCTAGAGTTTGAAATATAGGGTTTGAACTCTTTTTGCAATTAGTGAAACTAAAATAAGTTTTCAGCAATAAGCTAATAGCCGTAGACTTACTGCTAACTAAGCGAAAATACGAATTGCTTTAAAATCCACGTTGTCTTTTGGCTTCAAAAATTAATATTCCAGCAGCCACAGAAACATTCATAGAATCTACAGCTCCTGACATCGGTATAATAATGTTTTGCGTGCTGGCATTACGCCATGCGTCACTTAATCCTTCATGCTCAGTACCAACAACAATTGCAGTAGGTTTCTTGAAATCTTGTGAGTGGTAAGCTGTTGCTTCTTGTAAAATAGCACTGTATATATTAATTTTTTTCTCATTTAAAAAATCAATAATATCTTCAGTATTTGCAGTAGCTAGTTTCGAGGTAAATACACAACCCACGCTAGACCTAATAATATTCGGATTGTACAAATCGGTTTTAGGATTGGCAATAATTACTAAATCTACTTTTGCAGCATCAGCAGTTCTAAGTAAAGCTCCAATATTCCCTGGTTTTTCAGGCGCTTCCGCTACTAGGATTAAAGGATTTTTTTCTTCCAAATCAATATCACTTAATCGATGGTTTTTATTTTTGGAAACTGCAATTATTCCTTCTGTAGAAGCGCGATAGGCTAATTTCTCGTAAACGTGTTTTGATATGCCAGTAAAGTGAACGGAAAGATTTTGAATGTTGGTAGGAAGCTTTTCAAAAGCCTTTATTTCTTCACAAATTAAAATTTCTATAATTTCATAATTATGTGTAATAGCTAAGTTTACTTCTTGTATGCCTTCAATAATAAATAAGCCTTCTTTTTTGCGAATTCTCGATTTTTCTTGAAGCTGGACTAAGCTTTTGATATGGTTGTTGTGAACGCTTTCTATCTTTTTTGTAATCATACAAGCAAAGATAGTATTTCGATGTTTTGATTAGCAGTAGTTTTTCTATTAAGTAATCAAAAGAGATTTCATAAAAATAATCCTACAAGGTCAAAAAAGACCTTGCAGGATTTGATAAGCAATTATTTAGATTTTTGACTAATTATCTATGTCATAGATATTTTTACAAAAAGCAATCCGAAAAAGAAATTCCCTAAATTATTTCACAATTACTTTTTCCACCATTCCGTTTGAAGTTTGCACTAAATAAACACCGCTACTTAGGGGTGAAATATCTATAGCATTATTGGCGTGTGAATTGATTTTTTCTTTTTTAACTAGCGCACCAGTTGTATTATAAAAAGAGACTTCAATTACAGGGTTTGTGTCATCTTCAAAATAAAATGTAGCAATATCATCTAATACATTAGGTGTAATTCGAAGTCCAGAGAAGTTTTCTTCTACTACAGAAACTAAATTTTTGGATGCCGCTGAAGGATTTATCCACCATTTCCCAAAATTATTAGGTTCTTTTATTGATCTTGAATCGTCACTATTAAATTTCTTGTGCATAATTAATTTTGCAGTAGTACCACTCATGGCTAGTACAGACTGTTTTTCATTACCCGCAGGAAGAA
>JAHDEF010000151.1 GCA_020628975.1 Aquimarina sp.
CTAATGCTACTAGGTAATCCACTTTACCTTCAATACAATATTCTAACAAGTTTGTTAAACCATCGTAATCTACATCTCCATTTTCTAAAAAGGGAGTTACCAAGGCTACGCCTGTTCCAATTAAGGGAGTATTCATATGATCTCTAATATTTTTAGGTACTTTTTCAATTCAGCTATGTAAACATCTGAATTGTTAGGGTCTGCACCAATCACCAAATCATTAATTCTATTATCAACTGTAGCAAAACCTACTTTAAATTTTGCCAACGAACTTGCAGCTACTAAATTAAGTGCTTTATGTTCTTCTCCATAAAAGCTAATTAACACATCGAAAGGTTTGTTAACGAAGTTGCTAATACTAGTAGATTTAAAACTGCCTGAACTACTAATCATTTTTTCGTCGAAATAATTAGTATTGTTCGATAGTTGCTGCTTTGCCGTGTCTTTAGGTTCTTTTAAACCTAAAACATCTAAATCGTTTGCTTTCATTCCTAATTGATCTGCTAAACGCATTACCGACATGACATCTACATTTTGCCTAGCATCAAGCAAAACCCCTAAGGTTTTTAACTTTACGGGCGTGTTATGCGTTTGTCTATTTGACAATGCTCGATCTAAAGCTTTTCTTAATGCTTTATCTTTAAATCCTTTTAACATATCTAAAAATAGGAATGCAAATGTACTAATTTGAGCGCAGATCGGTCGTAAGAATTTCTATGGAGTTTAGAATTCTATAAGTAATCATCGTTAGTTTCCAACACAATTTCATTTTCAGGTGTTATTAGGTACTGAAACACAAAGTAATGCCCTAAAATTTCAGCTACAAAGCCTAATGTTTTAAGATGAATGGAACGAAAGTATAGCGCTTCTAATGGAATGGTTGATTGCGCTAACAAAATGGTAGTTGCTAACAGTATAAGCCAAAAATTACGGAACGATCTTTTACTGAAATAAATAAAGAGACAATAAATACTTAAGGAAACAAAGGAAATGATAGAACCAATAATAAATGGTAATGAATTCTGCATTTCTTGAAACATCATTTTCACAAAGCTAATTGCCAAATATCCAATAAGAATCAACACTAATATAAAAATCGTCCAATTAACGCGATTGTATTTGATACTATTGTCTCTTACTGTTTCTCTCAACAAAAAGAATGTCATCCAATAATATATAATAAACATTGCCGTGGTAGGAATTTGGATAGCTTCATGTTGATAACCATAGATTATAAAAGCTTCTCCTACTGCTACAACTACAATACTTAAATAAAATAGTAATTGACTATTCTCTTTTTGAATTTTCCAGTATTGGTATAGCAAAACTCCTAGACCAATACTTCTAAATGCTATGGAAGCAGGAATAATGCCTACCCAATAAGCCACTAAGCCTAAGAAACTAATAATAAAATACCAAGATGATAACTTACTGAATTTCAAAACAATTTATTTTACTTCTCCTAAAGATAATATTAATATAATTTGAAAGATATTAAAGCCTATTTATTTCTTCTAGAAATTGATTTTCGTCCCATAAGTCAATGCCTAATTTTTGTGCTTTTTCTAATTTAGAAGGTCCCATTTTATCACCAGCAACTATAAAAGCAGTTTTTGAAGAAATTGAACTACCAACTTTGCCGCCATTTTCTTCGATTAGCTTTTTTAACTCATTTCTAGAAACTTTCTCAAAAACACCCGAAACTACAATCGTTTTTCCTTCTAGAATTGCTGAGGATATTTTAGGCAACTGCGATTCATCAATGGTCATTTGGACTCCAAATGATTTTAAGCGCTCGATTCTTTCCATATTATTACGCTCAGAAAAATACTGCACTACACTTTCTGCAATTTTAGTACCTATTTCATCAACATTTTCCAAAGTTTGTTTATCGGCTATTTTTAAAGCGTCAATATTCTTAAAATGAAAAGCAAGCTTTTTGGCAACCGTTTCTCCAACAAATCGAATTCCTAAAGCAAATAATACTTTTTCAAAAGGAATTTTTACGGAAGCTGCTACCCCATTAACCAAATTTTCGGCACTTTTTTGTGCCATTCGATCGAGTGGTAATAACTGATCAATCGTTAGGGTATACAAATCCGTAAAATCATGTATTAAGCCTTCTTTTACTAATTGAGCAACGGTTTCACCACCTAGACCTTCAATATCCATTGCTTTTCTAGATATATAGTGTTCAATTCGACCTATGACTTGAGGTGGGCAAGTTTCCTCATTTGGACAATAATGTTTGGCATCTCCTTCGGTACGCACTAATTCCGTATGGCATTCTGGGCAATGGGTTGCATATTGCAAAGGCAAACTCTCGGGGTTTCTTTTTTCTAAATTTACCCCAACAATTTTTGGAATTATTTCTCCCCCTTTTTCTACATACACTTCATCAAATTCTCTAACATCAAGTTTTGCGATTTGATCGGCATTATGAAGCGAAGCCCTTTTTACTGTGGTACCCGCAATTTCTACAGGAAATAAGTTTGCTACAGGCGTAATAGCTCCTGTTCTACCTACTTGGTACGATACACTTTCAAGGGTTGTAGCTACTTGTTCAGCTTTAAACTTATAAGCCATCGCCCACCGTGGAGCTTTAGCCGTATGCCCTAACAGTTCTTGTTGTTGCAAATCATTGACTTTAATGACCACACCATCGGTTTCGTAGGGTAAATCGTGCCGTTTTTTATCCCAAACTTCAACAAATGTTAATACTTCATCGATTGATGAAGCTTTATATGCTATTTGAGGAACTTTAAATCCCCAACTACGCGCTTTTTCTAAACTTTCAAATTGTGTTTTTATCGGTAATTGACTTCCTACCAAACTGTACAACAAACATTCTAAAGGACGCTTAGCAACTTCGCTACTATCTTGAAGCTTTAAACTCCCCGAAGCCGTATTTCTTGGATTGGCATAGGGCACTTCGCCAATAGCCAATCGTTCTTCATTCATTTTTTGAAATCCTTTGAATGGTAGTACAATTTCTCCACGGATATCAAATTTTTCAGGAATGTCGCTTCCTTGCAATGTCAAAGGAACCGACTTAATCGTTTTAATATTTTCGGTAATATCATCTCCTTGAAAGCCATCGCCACGGGTTACAGCTTTCAATAACTTTCCGTTTTCGTAAGTTAAACTAATAGATGCACCATCGTATTTTAGTTCGCACGTGTACTCAATTTTTTCTTCGACAACTTTTTGAATACGTTTCTCCCATGCTAACAAATCTTCTTTATTATAAGAATTATCTAAAGAATACATGCGCTGGTCATGAACTACTGTATTAAATTTCTTAGTTATAGCCCCTCCTACTCTTTTGGTGGGAGAATTTTCATCATCAAATTCGGGATGCTTAGCTTCTAGTTCTTGTAACTGTTTTAATAGCATATCGAAATCATAATCAGAAATACTAGGTGTATCTAACACGTAATATTCGTGATTATATTGATGTAGCTGGTTTCGTAATTTTTCTATTTCTTGTTGAATTGTCATTATTCAAAATTGACTTTTAACATTCGTTGTTTCCCTCTAAAATCTTCTTTGATTTCAATATCCTTACCCCCTAAATCTTGCAACATCTTTCTCATTTCTTCCCCTAAATATTCATTTATTTCAAAATATAATTGTTTAGTAGTATTCTGAATACATAACTGGGCTATTTTTTTATAAAACAATAAAGGATCATGGTCTGAAACAAATAAAGCTGTTCCTGGTTCATATTCCAATACATTAGGACGCATCTCTAATTTTTCTTGATTTCTAACATATGGGGGGTTCGAAACTACTACATCGAATTGACCCGGCAGAATTGCTGTACCTAAAATATCTTGTTGTATAAATTCAACTTGAATCTCATTGCTTTTTGCGTTTTCTTTTGCTACCTGTAAAGCTTTTTCTGAAACATCTAAAGCATGTACTTTAGCTTCGGGCAAATGCTTGGCTAATGAAATAGCAATACAACCCGTACCCGTACCTATATCTAAAATAGTTGCTTTTTCACCTTGTAAATCATTGACCATCCAATCCACTAGAGCTTCCGTTTCAGGTCGTGGAATCAAAGTATTTGGTGTCACCCTAAAATCACTTCCGTAGAAATAAGTTTTACCAATAATATATTGAATAGGCTCCCAATTTTCTAGTCTTTCTTTATAAGCATTCAATAAGGTCGTTTGATCTGCTGAAAGTTGTTGATTGGGATTTAGTGCAATATCTATTTTACCCATACCCAAAAGCTCTTCCGTGCTTAAATAGAATAAACTAAGGGCTTCTTCTGCACCATACAATGGTTTTAAAACTTCTAAAAACTGATGCTTAATGGCGCTTAATAACAAAATTTAAAATTTATAAGATTGCATAACTTTCTACTTTTAAACGAAGTTGACATTCTTGTGGTGAAATTATTTAAAGTACGCTTCTTTTTCTTACGAATCGATATACTTATTTTTCAAAAATAGGGATATAAGGGGTATTTTTGATTCTAAATTTCTTTTCATGATAAAAAAAATAGCTATTTCGCTAATTTTCTTATTGCTTTTAATTTCTTGTAAATACAAAGAAAAACCTGAGTTTATAAGAGCTGAAAAAATTGTTGTAGAAAATTACAAGAAAGGCAATGTAACTGTAAGTGCCG